>CAJOOV010000125.1 GCA_905236265.1 uncultured Oscillospiraceae bacterium
AGACCGGAGAAGATCATCCGGCTCACCCAGAAGCCGATGATGTCATAGCCGGTGACAAGGGTGTTGGTGGGGTAGAAGAACTTCAAATCCTCGCTGTTCTCATCCGGCCAGCCCAGCGTGGAGAAGGGCCAGAGGGCGGAGGAGAACCAGGTATCCAGCGTATCCGGGTCCTGGGTCAGGCTGGTGCCGCCGCATTTGGGGCAGGCGCAGGGAGCCTGTTTTGCCACCACAGTCTCGCCGCAGGTGTCGCAGTACCATGCGGGAATCTGGTGTCCCCACCAGAGCTGACGGGAGATGCACCAGTCACGGGTGTTGTTCATCCAGTTCAGATAGGTTTTGGTGAAGCGCTCCGGCACGAACCGGATCTCTCCCTTCTCCACCGCCTCCACAGCCGGGGCGGCAAGGGACTCCATGCGCACAAACCACTGCTTGGAGACCATAGGCTCAATGGTGGTATGGCAGCGGTAGCAGGTGCCAACATCATGCTTCAGCGGCTCCACGGACTTCAGTGCCCCCAGCGCCTCCAAATCCGCCAGAATGGCCTTGCGTGCCTCAGCGGTGGTCATACCGGCGTACTTGCCGCAGTCCAGCACCTCCGGCTCGTTCTCCGCCACATGGCCGGAGGCGATGCGCTCCTTCCACTGAGCCACGTCCTCCGCCCCGGTCATGTGCCCTTCATAGGTGAAGCAGCGCACGATGGGCAGGCTGTGGCGCTGACCCACCTCAAAGTCGTTGGGGTCATGGGCGGGGGTGATCTTCACCACGCCGGTGCCCTTTTCCATATCTGCGTGCTCGTCGCAGACAATGGGAATCTCCTTGTTCAGCAGGGGGAGAATGGCGTGACAGCCGTGGAGGTGGGCATAGCGGGGGTCTTCGCCGTTGATGGCCACGGCGGTGTCGCCCAGCATGGTCTCAGGCCGGGTGGTGGCAAGCTCCAGATACTCTCCCGTCTCCTTTACCTGATACAGCAGGTGCCAGAAATGCCCGTCCTGCTCCTCATACTCCACCTCAGCGTCGGAGATGGAGGTGATGCAGTGGGGGCACCAGTTCACCATGCGGTTGCCCTGATAGATTTTGCCCTCGTGGTAGAGGTTGACAAAGACCTCCTTCACCGCCTCGGAGCAGCCCTCGTCCATGGTGAAGCGCTCCCGCTCCCAGTCACAGGAGGAGCCCAGCGTGCGAAGCTGCTTGACGATTCTGCCGCCGTACTTGTTCTTCCACGCCCAAGCACGCTCCAAAAACTTCTCCCTGCCCAGATCGTCCTTGGTCAGCCCGTCCTTGCGCATGTCCTCCACCACCTTTGCCTCCGTGGCAATGGAGGCGTGGTCTGTGCCGGGCACCCAAAGGGCGGCATAGCCCTGCATCCGCTTGAAGCGGATGAGAATATCCTGCATGGTGTTGTCCATGGCATGACCCATGTGAAGCTGTCCTGTCACGTTGGGGGGAGGCATCACAATGGTATAGGGCTTCTTATCGGGGTCACGGTGCCCCCTAAAGCAGCCGCTGCGCTCCCATGCCTCATAAATCCGGCTCTCCACCTTCTGAGGCTCATAAACCTTCGGCAATTCTCTTGTCATCTCTTCTACGACCTTTCCCTCAGGGCAAAAGAAAAAGCCCTGAGTATAAATGACTCAGGACGAATCGAAATCCGTGGTACCACCTGAATTCGGGCAGTGCGCCCGCACTCGTTGCCCCGGTAACGGAGGGAACCGGCAATTCTTACTGCCTTCGGAACTGCGGCTCATGGGCGACCTTCCGTCTGCGGCTCACAGCGCCTTCCACCCTCCGGCGCCTCTCTGCAGTCAGCCGTGAGACGTACTCCTCCCACTCAATGCCTTTCATGCCCTACCAGTATACGTTTCACAGGGAAAAAAGTCAAGACTTTTTCGGATTTGGTCACACAGATTCCCGTATTCCCTTGCTTTTTTCACCGTTTTACCTATAATGGAGACAGATTTCAGGAGAGGCGGAGGATTATTATGCGCACAGCCAGAGTGGTCATCACCGGAATGGGGGCGCTCACGCCCATTGGAGGGGACGTAAAAAGCTACTGGGAGAATCTGATTCAGGGGCGCTGCGGCATTGGCACGCTGCGCCACATTGACCCCGCCGCCCTTCCGGTACAGATCGGCGGGGAGGTGGAGGAGGAGCTGGTGCAGCGGCGGCTCACCAGACAGCAGGGGAACAAAATGGCACGCTTTACCCGTTTTGCCTATCTGGCGGCGCAGGAGGCGGTGGAGGACAGCGGCTGCGCCTTCCACCCCTACCGCACCGGCATCACCATGGGCTCTGCCATGGACGGGGTGCTGGAGATTACCAAGACCCAGGACAGCTTCACCCAAAACGGCAGAAGAGTCTCCCCTTTCTTTGTCCCCAAGGTGCTGGGGAATATGGCAGCCTGCCAGATCGCCATGGAATACGGCATTCAGGGTCCCAGCTTCACCGTGAACACCGCCTGCGCCTCCGGCGTGGATGCCATTACGCTGGCGGTGCTGCTGCTGCGCTCGGGCAGGGCGGATGTGATGCTGGCCGTAGGTGGGGAGAGCATGGCCTGCGCCCCGGTGATCTCCTCCCTCAGCGGGGCGGGTGCCCTCAGCAGGAACAACGGCGACCCCCTCCACGCCTGCCGCCCCTTTGACGCAGACAGGGACGGCTTTGTCATCGGGGAGGGCGGCGGCGCTCTGGTGCTGGAGACGGAGGAGCACGCAAGAGCCAGAGGCGCCCATATCTACGGCGAGATTCTGGGCGTGGGGAACAATAACGACGCCTACCACCTCACCTCTCCCAGACCCCACGGGGAGGGGGGCGCAAGGTGCATGAGCCTTGCCCTTATGGATGCAGGCCTGAACCCGGAACAGATCGGCTACCTCAACGCCCATGGCACGGCAACGAGGCTGGGGGACGTGTGCGAGTGCGACGCTGTGCGCAGTGTCTTTGGGGAATATGCCAAAACCCTCCCCGTCTCCTCCACAAAGGGAGCCACCGGGCACATGATGGGGGCGGGAGGCATTACGGAGGTCATTGCTTGCGTGAAGGGTATCGAGGAAGGCGTGCTGCCCCCCACCCTGAACCTTGACCACGTTGACCCCGCCTGCGAATGTAACCATGTCCCCAAGGAGGCGAGAGAGGCAAGCTATGATTACGCCATGAGCAACGCACTGGGCTTCGGGGGACAGAATGCCTGCGTGATTGTGGGCAGATACCGATAACAAACATGGTTGTCCGGCAAAAATCGAAGTGCGGCGGGACGTCGAGGACGCCGTCCCGTACACACGGAAAAGAAAACCAAAGAGGGGGAACTCCCTCCGTCACCGCCTGCGGCGGTGCCACCTCCCTCAGAGAGGGAGGCATTGGCAAACAGTGTTATGAATATGGTTTCGTCAAGGTTTTGCCAGTCCTTTCCCCGTTTGTCAATAGCCCCCTCCGTGAGGGGGCTGTCAGCGAAGCTGACTGGGGGAGTGAGCCAAAGGGAACCGGAATCACAAGCAGAACAAGCGGTCAGAGGCATCACCCCTGACCGCTTCCGGTATCCACAACGATGTCCTCACGCCGCACCCTGTCCAGGCGAAACACCCCCAACAGCTCCGGCAGGGAAACCGCCTCCTCCCGGTCAATCAGCCCCGCCCAGAAGGCCAGCCTGCCCAGCACCGCCTCCGGCGAGGCACCAGAGGCACGGACAGCGCCCAGATCAAAATCCCCGTCCCGCTTACTCAGCCGCCGCCCGTCCGGGGCGAGGAGCAGGGGGACGTGATAGTAAGCCGGGTGGTCAAAGCCCAAAAGCGCCTGCAGCCAGAGCTGGCGGGGGGTGGAGGAGAGCAAATCCCGTCCCCGCACCACCTGATTCACCCCCATAAGGGCATCGTCCACCACCACGGCAAGCTGATAGGCGAACACCCCGTCTGACCTGCGCAGGATAAAATCCCCGCAATCCGTGGCGAGGTTTTCGGAATAAACTCCCTGTAATCCGTCGGTGAGGGAGATGACCCGCTCAGGCACGGCAATGCGCAAGGCCGGGCGGCGCAGCGCTGCCTTTTCTGCCCGCCGGGCGGGGGAGAGGCGTTTGCAGGTGCCGGGATAGAGGGGCGTGCCGTCGCTGGCATGGGGGGCGCCTGCGGCGTGAAGCTCCCCACGGGAGCAGAAGCAGGGGTAGAGCAAACCCATCTCGTCCAGACAGTTCAGATAGTGGGCGTAGAGGTCGAAACGGTTGCTCTGGTAATAGCGCTCACCGCCCCGGCTGCCTCCCTCGTCCCAGTCCAGCCCCAGCCAAAGCAAATCCTCCTCCAGCAGGTCAGCCTTCTCCCGGCTGCATCGCTGGGGGTCTAAATCCTCGTGCCGCAGGACGATTCTGCCCCCGGCGCTGCGTACAAAGAGCCACGTCAGCAGACAGGAAAAGGCGTTTCCAAGGTGCATCCGTCCGCTGGGACTGGGGGCAAAGCGCCCTGTTACCGGAATCGACATGGGTTTCCTCCTCCTCTGGTGCAGATGTATCCTGCACCCATTATAGTGGATGAAGGGAGGTATGTCAAAATTGCCCCTCCTTGATGCGCACATAACAGCAGGTTTTGCATATCATAGAGCAGAGAATGCAGTTTACAAGTGAAAAGCTGCATAGTATAATAGAGCAGTTGAAAAAAGAAACAGGGAAGGGAGCCTTTTCCATGAAATTTACGAAAATGCACGGCTGCGGAAACGACTATATCTACATTGACTGCACGAAGGAGCCTATGGAAGACCCCTCCGGCTTTTCCGTGAAATACTCTGACCGGCACAAGGGCATCGGTGCCGACGGACTGATTACCATCAACCCCTCTCAGGTTGCGGACTTCCGCATGGCCATGTACAACGCCGACGGCTCCGAGGGTGCCATGTGCGGCAACGGCATCCGCTGTGTGGCGAAGTATGTCTATGATAAGGGACTGACGGACAAAACCCACCTGAAGGTGGAGACCAAAGCGGGCATCAAGGAGCTTGACCTTGTGGTGGAGAACGGCAAGGTGAGCAAGGTGCGGGTGGACATGGGAGCCGCCACCACCCAGGCCGACCGGATTCCCGTAGTAGGCTTGGGGGATGAGGTCATCCACAAGCCGGTGAACGTGGCAGGGCAGGACTGGTATATGACCTGCGTCAGCGTGGGCAACCCCCATGCCGTGGTCTTTGTGAACAATATCACCCACATGGATCTGGCGGCCATCGGCCCCAAGTTTGAATACCACCCCATGTTCCCCGACCGGGTGAACACGGAGTTTGCCCATGTGATCGACCGGAAGAACATCGAAATGCGTGTCTGGGAGCGGGGCTCCGGGGAGACCATGGCCTGCGGCACCGGCGCTACCGCCACGGCCTATGCGGCGTGGAAGTGCGGTCTTACGGATAAGAAGGTCACTGTCCACCTGCTGGGGGGCGATTTGGAGATTGAATATGACGAAAAGCGGGGCACCATGCTGATGACCGGCGCTGCCGCCACGGTATTTGAGGGCGAAGTGGACTGACGCTTTGCCAAACAGAAAGGAACGAATCGTCATGCACATGATTGACCTGCTCTCCCGGATGAGCTATATGCTCCTGCAGGGGAATATGGATAAGGAAGTCTCCGCTGTGGTCTATGACTCCCGGCGGATTGAACCGGGCTGCATCTTTGTATGCCTCCCCGGCGCTGTCACCGACGGGCATATCTATGCGCAGCAGGCCATTGAAAAGGGAGCCTCTGCGCTGGTGATCTCCCATGAGCTGGACTTCACCCCCAGCGCTGATACCACGATTCTCTTTGTGGAGAACCCCCGCCTTGCGCTGGCAGAGCTGAGTGCGGCGTGGTTTGGACACCCTGCGGAAAAGCTGGTCACCATCGGTGTCACCGGAACCAAGGGCAAGACCACCACCACCTATATGATCCGCTCCATACTGGAGGCCGCCGGGCTGTCCACCGGGCTGATCGGCACCATTGAGGTAATCTGCGGGCAGGAGCACATCTCTGCGGTCAACACCACGCCGGAGAGCTGGCTGGTGCAGAAATACTTTGCGGACATGGTTGCGGCGGGAAACCGGTATGTGGTGATGGAGGTCTCCTCTCAGGCGATGAAGCTGGACCGTGTGGCCGGGTTCCAATTTGACTACGGCATCTTCACCAATCTGGAGGAGGATCACATCGGCCCCGGCGAGCACGCCGACATGGCGGAGTATATCGCCTGCAAGGGCAAGCTGTTCCGGCAGTGCGCCGTGGGACTGGTGAACGCCGATGCGGACTATCTGGAGCAGGTGCTGCAGGGGCATACCTGCAAGGTGGAGACCTTCGGCATCCGGAACAAGGCCGATCTGGGGGCGGAGCACATCCACCGCATCCACAAGCCCGGCTATCTGGGGGTGGAATACGACCTCACCGGGCTGGAGCAGTACCACGTCCGGGTGGACATTCCCGGAGATTTCACGGTTTACAACTCCCTTGCCGCCATTGCCCTGTGCCGTCATCTGGGCATCCGCCGGGAGTCGGTTCTGGACGCATTGAACACCATTCAGGTGAAGGGACGGCTGGAGATCGTCCCCACCCCCGGTGAATACACCCTGATGATCGACTATGCCCATAACGCCATGAGTCTGGAGGCGCTGCTGCATAACCTGAGAGCCTACGGCCCCCAGCGGATCATCTGCCTCTTCGGCTGCGGGGGAGATAGGGCGAAGTCCCGGCGCTATGAGATGGGGGAGGTCAGCTCCAGACTGGCCGATCTCACAGTGGTGACCTCTGACAACCCCAGAACCGAGGAGCCTATGGCAATCATCAACGACATTCTCACCGGCGTAGCCAAGGCAGACGGCGCCTATGTCACCATCCCCGACCGGAAGGAGGCCATCCGCTACTGCATGGAGCAGGGCAGAGAGGGCGACGTGATCGTGCTGGCAGGAAAGGGACACGAGGACTATCAGGAGATTAACCATGTGAAATACCACATGGACGAGCGGGAGCTGATTGCGGACATTATCGCCGGACGATGACGCACTGCAATTCCAAAACGGCTACAGCAAATCAACAGCAGGCAAAACCCGATGGACTTTGCCTGCGATCAAAACAGGAGACACGGTTTGCACCGTGTCTCCTGCTTTTACACTTCTTCATACAAAGCGGAGGCATCCGCCTTGCCCACATTGTCCTGCACAGCCAGCACACGCACCTTCACGGTCCGCTGTCCAAGCTGCAGCTCCAGCACGTCCCCGGTCTTCACGTCATAGCTGGCTCTCGCCGCCTTGCCGTTGACCAGAACCCGCCCTGCGTCGCAGGCCTCGTTTGCCACTGTGCGGCGCTTGATGAGCCGGGACACCTTCAGGTATTTGTCCAGCCTCATTTCTCGGCTACGGCGTCCTTCAGCGCCTTGCCGGCGTGGAAGACCACGCTCCGGCTTGCGGCAATCTCCACCGGCTCCAGCGTGCGGGGATTGCGCCCTACACGGGCGGGGCGCTCCTTCACCTCAAAGGAGCCAAAGCCCACAAGCTGAACCTTGTCCCCCTCGGCCAGCGCCTCAGTGAGGACATTCAGCACAGTGTTCACTGCCAGCTCTGCCTCCTTGCGGCTCAGCTCGGAGACGGCGGCGGTCTTTGCAATCAGATCTGTCTTATTCATTGGAAGCTTCCTCCTGTTTCTTTGCCGACTGCCATAACTCCTCCATTTCCGACGGGGACAGCCGGTCAAGCTCATATCCGGCGCTTTTTGCGCCGTTCTCAACCCGCTGGAAGCGGGTGATAAACTTATCTGTCGCCCTGTTCAGGGCGTCCTCCGGGTCAATTTCCAGCTTTCGGGCGGTGTTCACCACGGCAAAGAGGAGATCGCCCACCTCCTCGGCGGTGTTGCTGCCGCAGGTGATAGCGCAGGATAGCTCCTGCGTCTCCTCCCGGATCTTCTCAACAGGCCCCTGCACATCCGCCCAGTCAAAGCGGGCCTTCGCCGCCTTTTTCTGCACCTTTTCCGCACGCCACAGGGCGGGCAGCGTGCGGGCAACGGCGTTCAGGGTGTCCGTGTAGGATTGCTGACCCTTTTCCTTTCGCTTCAGCTCGTCCCAGTTGGCCAGAACCTCCTGCGTGCCGGAGACGGTGGTGGTGCCAAAGACATGGGGATGGCGGTAAATCAGCTTTTTCACCGCATAATCCGCCACATCCTCAATGTCAAACCGCCCTGCGTCCTCCTCAATGGAGGCGTGGAAGAGCACCTGCATCATCACGTCCCCCAGCTCCTCTAAAAGAAGGGGCGTATTCTCCGTATCTATGGCCTCGCAGGCCTCGTAGGTCTCCTCAATAAAGTTGCGGCGGATGGAGTGGTGATCCTGCCTCATGTCCCACGGACAGCCGCCGGGGTGACGCAGGAGGGAGATCATCTCCCGGAAATCCTGCATCGTATAGTGATCCTTTATGGGGAAGTCTGCCATGGTTCCGGCTCCTTTCTCTCTTACTGGATGTGCAGCAGCCTGCCGATTTTCTCGCCCTTGGGCATGAGCGCCAGATCGTCCCGGTTCAGAATGCGCAGGGCGAGGAGCAGGGCAAAATAGATGACCACTGCCGCGCCGATGGCAAGTATGAGGGCGATTGCGTTGCTGTGCAGGAGGCGGAACACCATCCCGTACACTGCCCACGCCCCGGCGCCCATGACAGCGGAGGCCAGCAGGGGCTTTCCGAACACGGCGAGGATACCGGGACAGCCCGGCACGATCTTCCACACGATCAGGAGATCCAGTGCGCAGGTAATGCCGTAGCCAATGGCGGAGCCGATGGGGGAGCCGAAGATATTCACGCTGGGAATGGCCACCACGAAGAAGTCAAAGATGACCATAATCACGCCGCCGATGACCATGGTGCCGATGGGGAGGTTCAGTATCCCATGAGCCTGCAAAACGGAGTTGCACACCAGCATCAGGCACACAAAGACATTGGCAATACCCAGAATGGAGAGAATCCGTCCCGCCACGTCCGGGTCAAGGCGGTGAAACAGCAGCATGACAATGGGCTTGCCCATCACCATCATCCCCACGCCGGAGGGGAAGGCGATAATAGAGGCGGTTTTCAGCGCCGAGCCCACCACTCTCGCAGCGCCGATGCGGTTGCGCTTTTCATAGCACACCGTCACAGCGGGAATCACGGAGGCGGTGATGGCGACCATAAGGGAGGCGGGAATCTGGTAGACGGTGAGCACGCCGGAGTAGTTGGAAAACAAAGCCCGTGCAGCGTCCAGATCCAGCCCCACCGCATTCTGAAGCTGGCGCATCACCAGAGAGGTGTCAATGGTGGTAATCACGGAGGTGGCGGAGGAGGTGAGGGTAATGGGAACGGCGATGGAGAAGAACACCTTCAGGATATGAGCGCTGCTCCAAACCGCTGTGTCATCAGCATCAGGCTCCTCCAGCCTTGTGTGCAGATAATCATAGGCCATGTAGATCAGCGCCGCCAGCTCGGACAGGGTGACGCCCACGATTGCGCCCGCCGCCGCCTCGGACTCGTCGTGCCCTGTGTGAATCAGGAACATGGCAAGGGACAGGCCGATGACCAGCTTGAAAAACGCCTCGATGATCTGGGAGATGGAGGAGGGAGCCATGTGCTGGTGTCCCTGAGCATAGCCCCGGAAGGCGGCAAGCCCCGCCACAAAGAGGACGGAGGGCGAGAGCACCCGCATGGGAAGGGCGGATTTTGGGTTGCCCATCAGCGCAGCGAAGCCCTCGGCACCGAAAAACATGGCAAGGGAGCTGACCGCCCCCAGCGCAAGGCAGGCGGTGGCCGTCACCCGGAACACCTTGTGTACCTGATTCCTGCGCCCCTCCGCATTCGCCTGAGAGATCATCCGGCTCATGGCCACGGGAATACCGGCAGTGGAGATCATCAGCAGGATATTAAAGATGTTGAAGGCGTTGGTAAAATCCGTGTAGCCGCTGCCGAGGACGTTAATCAGCGGCATCTTATACACGGCGCTGATGATCTTTACCATCACGATGCCCGCCGCCAGAATGGCAGCGCCGCCGAAAAAGGTATTCTGTTTCCGGGTGTTCGACATGAGCCTGCTCTCCTTAACCGATGAACTGTTCTCTATCCTTCATTCTATCCACAATCCTGGGGAACATGCCATCCGGCGAGCGTCACATCCTGCAAAGGCACTGCCGCACCAGACGGGAGAACTGTTCGCTGGCCGCCGCTGCGGCGTCCAGCACCTCCTGCTCGCTGAGAGGCTGCGCCAGAATGCCGGAGGCCATATTGGTGAGCAGGCTCAGCCCCAGCACCTGCATACCGCAGTGACGGGCGGCGATCACCTCCGGCACTGTGGACATGCCCACAGCGTCCGCACCCAGAAGCCTTGCGGCTCTCACCTCGGCGGGGGTCTCATACTGAGGACCGGGGAAGAACATATAAACGCCCTCCTTCAGGGCAATGCCCAGCGCCTTTGCGCTCTCACGGGCGATGTCCTGCAGGCGGGGGGTGTAGACATGGGACATATCCGGGAACCGGGGGCCGAAGGCCTCCGGGTTCGCCCCACGCAGGGGGGAGTCCAGACACAGCTTGATGTGGTCCTGAATCAGCATCAGCGACCCGGCCTGCCAGTCAGAGCGCACACAGCCGCAGGCGTTGGTGACGACCATCGCCTCTGCCCCCAGAAGCCGCACCACACGCACGGCGAAGGTCACGTCCTGCAGGGAATAGCCCTCATAATAATGGGTTCTGCCCTGCATCACCGCCACACGCCTGCCCTCCAGCAGGCCGAAAACCAGCCGCCCCTTGTGGCCGGGGGCGGTGGAGGCGGGGAAGTGGGGAATCTCCGTGTAGGGAATGGCACAGGCGTCCTCCACCTGCTCGGCCAGAAAGCCCAGCCCTGAGCCCAGCACCAGAAAAACCTCCGGGCGGAAGGAGCCGATTCTGCTGCGCAGATCATCTGCGCTTTGCCGGTAGTGTTCCATTGTGTATTCCATGAGATGACCTCCAGACGCACCGGCACAGGCTGCCTGCAGGGAGGGTCAGCCCATAACCAGAGTGATATTTTACATGAAGGGAGATTGCAATGCAACTGCAAGTAAGCCAAAAACCCTGCCCTGTCAGGGAAAATCTTTGTCATACCGGTTCAAAATAACCACATACGCAAGCAGCCCAGCGGGGGAGAGGATAGCCCCTCTCCCAAACTGGGCTGGATGGCTGCTTCAAAGGGATTTGAGCTGCCTGACACAGGCCGGGCAGACGTTCTTGCCCTTGAAGCTGATGACGTTTCTGGCACTGCCGCAGAACACGCAGGCAGGCTGGTACTTGCGCAGTACGATGGAGGAGCCGTCCACGAAGATCTCCAGAGCGTCCCGCTCCTGGATCTCCAGCGTTCTGCGCAGCTCAATGGGGAGCACAATACGCCCCAGCTCATCCACCTTTCGTACAATTCCGGTGGCCTTCACAGCCTCACCCCTTTCCATAAGCGGCGGGGGACAGCTCCGGGGAGGGAAAGCCCTGCTGCCCCTCAGAGCATCAGTTATTCACCCCGTGGTGTACCGGTGGAGTGTCCCTCTGGATGGCGGAGAAACAGTAGCCGTTGGCTCTTGCGTACTCGATGATTTTTTCAACGGCCTCAATGGTGGTCTTTTTGTTGTTGGTGTCGTGGCAGAGAATCACGTTGTGCTGTCCCTTTTTCAGACTGTTGATGGCGCTCTGTGCCAGCTTCTCCGGGTCAAGATTGTTCCCGGTGGCGTCGGTGGAATCCACGTTCCAGTCGAAATACTCCCAGCTGGGGTCAGCGTCCACCTGCTGGGTCAGGCGGGTCATAATCCCGCTGTTGTATTTCCGGCTGACGGTGTTGGAGCTGCCGCCGGGAAAGCGGAGACAGTAGGAGGTATACCCGGTATCCTGAAAGACCTTTTCCCGCAGCTGCTCAATGCCGCTGAGGTAGGCGTCGTCCTCGGTGTAGCACTTGGCATAGTCGTGATCCCAGGCGTGCATGGCGATGGTATGTCCGTCCGCCACCTCCCGGCGGAGAATGGGGAGCAGCTCCTCGGAGTAGTTCAGGATGAAGAAGGTTGCGGGCACCTCGTTTTCCTCCAGCAGATCCAGCAGCTTGGGCGTGACCTCCGTGCTGGGGCCGTCGTCAAAGGTGAAATAGATGATGCTCTCCGGGTCAGGGGTCGCCGGCTGGGGCAGGGAGGAGATAGACGAGCCGGAGCGGGACACAACGGCGTCCGCCGCCTGGATCTCCGGCTTGGGGGTGGACTCCACCTGCTGCACGGCGCTGGCCGTGACCGCATCGGCATCGGCTTCGGTATTGGCATTGGCGTTGGTAAACAGGGTGCGCACCACCAGCACCAGCGCCACGGCAAGAGCCAGCACTACCGCCAGACCGAGAGAGCGGATGAGCGCATCCTGACGCTGCTGTGCCTGTTTCCGTTTTTCCCTGTTGATTCTCCGCCTTTCCAGCTCCGCTCGCTCCATACGTTCCCTCATCCCCCGCTTTATCCGCAGCAGAGCGAAATCCGTTCCGGGAAAGCGGACACACTCTGCAATCAAATCTCCATGGGCGTTTGCCGTCAGGATTTCACGTCCCGGCTGCCGGAGAGCGCGCAGCAATCCGACGCAAAACGACACGGCTCCCACACTTACCCATCGTTACCTTATATTGTACCACGTTCTCACCGCCGGTCAACTTAATATTTGCAAATTCACGCCCAAAATTGTCAGGGAATTATTGAGAGAGCCTGCGCATAGAGTAGACAGAAAAGGGGGAGTGAGCGTGGTTTTGAGCTTGATCTGGACAGCAATGGTGGCGCTGAGCCTGCTGTTTGCCGTGGGGAACGGCACCTTACAGGAGGTTTCGGCGGCGGCGGTGCAGGGAGCGTCGGACGGGGTGGAGCTGTGCATCAGCATGGCTGGAACATTGTGCCTTTGGAGCGGGGTGATGGAGGTGCTGCGCCGGGGCGGGGCGCTGAGGGCGCTCTCGGCGGCGCTGCGCCCGGTGCTGAGCCTGCTCTACCCGGAGTTTCGGAAAAACGAGGAGGTCATGGGAGCGGTTTCCGCCAATGTCTCCGCCAATCTGCTGGGGCTGGGCAACGCCGCTACGCCCTTCGGCATCAAAGCCGCCTGCGCCATGGCAAAGCACTGTTCAGGAACGGCCTCGGATGCGCTGTGTATGCTGGTGGTGTGCAACACCGCCTCCATCCAGCTCATTCCCACCACCGTTGCCGCCGTGAGAGCCAGCGCCGGAAGTGCAGCGCCGCTGGACATTCTCCCGGCGGTGTGGCTGGCCTCGGCGCTGTCCGTCACGGCGGGCATTCTTGCGGTGAAGGTGCTCTCCGGGATTTGGAGGGATAAATGGAACGCATAACGGCGGCGGTAGTGCCCGCTGTTCTGGCACTGACAGCCCTTCTGGGGCTTTGGAGAGGGGTGGACGTGTATCAGGCGCTGCTGGACGGGGCGAGGGATGGACTGCAGATCCTGCTGCGCATTCTGCCAAACCTGATCTGCCTGATGACGGCCATCTCCATGCTGCGTGCCTCCGGCTTTCTGGGCTGGGTCTGCGCTGCAGCGGAGCCGCTGCTGCGCCTTGCGGGCATACCGCCCCAGACCATCGCCCTGATGATAATCCGTCCCCTCAGCGGCAGCGGCGCACTGGGGGTTGGCTCAGAGCTGATGCGCACCTATGGGCCTGACTCTCTTGTGGGCAGAACGGCGGCGGTGATGCTGGGCTCCACAGAGACGACGTTTTACACCATCGGCGTATACTTTGCCGCAGCGGGGATTCAAAAGACCCGCTATGCCGTTGCGGCGGCGCTGATTGCGGACATAGCGGGCTTTCTGGCCTCGGCATGGGCTGTGCGGCTGTTTTTTTAAGGTGACAAAGGCCGCTGCTGCCTTTGCCCCCATATCCGGACAACCCCAATTTGAAATAGTCCGGGAAAACAGATTGCGCACAGGAGAAAAAAGGGGTATACTACCAAGATAGGTTTGCATTTTTCAAGCACGGAAAGAGAGTAGACGATGCAGTTAAACATTTTGGCCATCGGGGATATTGTCACCGAATCCGGTCTGGACTATCTGATAAAGAGTCTGCGCAGACTGCGGCGGGAGGAGAACATCCAATTTGTGGTTGCCAACGGGGAGAATGCCTCCGGTGTGGGGGTCAGCCCGGCGCAGGCGGACGAGATGCTGAACGCCGGGGTGGACGTGGTGACGCTGGGGAACCATACCTGGGGAAAAATCAGGATAACCGATTTGCTGGACTCCAGCCCCTATCTCCTGCGCCCGGCGAACTTCTCCCACCGTGTACCGGGACGGGGCTGGGGCGTGTATGACGGCCCCGGCGGGGTGCGCATCGGGGTGGTCAATCTCATCGGCAGGGTATTCATGGACCCCACGCCGGACAATCCCTTCACCACGGCGGATCGGGTTTTGAAAAAGCTGGAGGCTGATCTGGTGCTGGTGGACTTCCATGCCGAGGCTACCAGCGAGAAGCTGGCCATGGGCTGGTATCTGGACGGGCGGGCAGCCGCAGTCTGGGGCACCCATACCCATGTGCCCACAGCGGATCTGCAGGTGCTGCCCAAGGGCACGGGCTACGTCACCGATCTGGGGATGACGGGGCCGGTGAACTCCGTGCTGGGCATCAAGCCTGAAATCTCTATCAATAAGTTTTTGGGGGGACTGCCCCGGCGGTATCAGGGAGCGGAAGGCCCCTGCAAGCTGGAGGGCGCAGTATTTACATGGGACACGGCTCAGAAGCGCTGCACGCAGGTGAAGCGGGTGCTGATGCAGGAGCCGTCATAACGGAGGCGGAAAGAGATGAACGAGAAACAGGAGCATAAGAGCAGCGCCGAGCTGCACCCCGGAACCTTCCAGCAGGAGATTTTCAGCGAGCTGAAGCTGCTGGCGGTGATTCTCGCCGTGGTGATTCTGGTGTTTCAGTTTGCGGCGCAGCTGATTGTGGTGGTGGGCAGCTCCATGTATCCCACCCTCCACGACAAAGACCTGCTGGTTGCCCTTCGCATTTACCCGGAGCTGAAAACAGGGGATGTGGTCATTGTCCATAAGGAGACGCCGGTGATTCATGAGACAGTGGTCAAGCGCATTATTGCCACAGGAGGGCAGAGCGTGGAGCTGGACTACGATGAAAACCGGGTCTATGTGGACGGCGTGGCATTGGAGGAGCCGTATATCAACCTCAACGACCTGCCCAGAGAGGACGAGGGCGACCCCATGCTGCCAAGGGGGGACGTGGAGACGCTGGATGTGCCGCAGGGCAGTGTGTTTGTCATGGGCGACAACCGCAACCACTCCACAGACAGCCGCTTCACCTATGAGCTGGGGCTGATTGACGAGGGATACATCACCGGAAAGGCGGTGTTCTGCTTCTTCCCCTTCCAGCATGTGAAAACCCTGTCCGTCAGGATGGGGTAGGGGTTACGCCCTCCGTCACCGCCTGTGGCGGTGCCAGCTAAAGGCATAAGTTCGCATTGCCAAATCAGAGATTTGGATGCTCACTGAACCTCCCTCAAAGGGGGAGGCATTGGCAAAGGGTGTCAGGGTTGCTGTTTCGGGAAAGCTTTGCATTATCTTAACATGTATGTCAAAAGCCCCCTCTGAGAGGGGGCTGTCAGCGAAGCTGACTGGGGGAGTATCAGGCGCGCGCTGTGCACCCCTGCCCTGAAAACAGAGAGTGCGTATTTTCAACACCTTACGCTGAAAATACGCACTCTTTTTTGATACATGTCCGGAAAAGACCCATGAGCGCCGGGTGTGTAAACCCGCAGGCGTTGACACAAGCGCCGGGCGCATACTATAATGCCAAAAAACATGTGATGGACAGGTGATCGCCATGGACGTAACCGCAGCGGTATTCTATCAGGACAACCGGATCCTGCTCATGCGCCGGGGACAGGGACACAGCTACGCCGGGGGCTGGGAGTATCCCGGCGGCAAGGTGGAGCCGGGGGAGAGCGGAGAGGCGTGTATCCGCCGTGAGCTGCATGAGGAACTGGGCATTGACGCTGAGATCGGCGTATTGATGGCACAGTGGGAGAGACCGGAGCCGGGGGAGGCGTTCCGCCTGCGGGCTTACCGTGTATTGTCCTATCAGGGGGAGATCACCCTCACCGACCACGACCGGATGGAGTGGGTGCCGCTGGAGCGGCTGACGGAGCATGAGCAGCTCCCGGCTGACCTGGAGCTGTCCCGGCAGATCGCACAGGTGTTTTCCACCCGGAACCGGATTGTTCAGGAGCTGGAGCAGCTTCAGGACAAGCCCTATGCCCAATTCCAGAGAAAGCTGCTTCCCACTGTTTCGCCGGAAAGGGTGATCGGCGTGCGCACCCCGGAGCTGCGCAGGCTGGCAAAACGGCTGGACGCAGCAGGGGAGGGGCGGGACTTTTTGCTGGCGCTGCCCCACGAGACCTTCGACGAGAACCAGCTCCACGCCTTTCTCATCTCCCGTATCCCGGACTTTGAAGCCTGCGTACAGGCGGTGGAGACGTTCTTGCCCTATATCGACAATTGGGCGGGCTGTGACCAGCTCTCCCCCAAGGTCTTTGGGCGCAATACCCCACTGCTGCTGCCCCATGTGAAGGCGTGGCTGCAAAGCCCGCTGCCCTACACCGTCCGGTTCGGAATGGGAATGCTGATGCAGCACTATTTAGAGGATGACTTCCGGCCGGAGTACCCCGCCATGGTGGCGGCAGTGGACAGCGGGGAATACTATGTGCAGATGATGCAGGCGTGGTATTTTGCCACGGCGCTGGCAAAGCAGTACGATGCCATAGTGCCCTATCTGGAGCAGGGGAAGCTGAGCCGGTGGGTACACAACAAGACCATTCAAAAGGCGGTGGAGAGCCTGCGGATTGACCCGGAACGAAAGGCGTACCTGAAAACCCTGCGCCGTAAGGGCTGAAACGCTCAGACTTTCCCCGCTGCCTGCTCCTTCAGCGCCTGGAAGTGCTCCCGCACGCAGGCGGCCTGACCGCAGGACATTTTGCCCTCGGTGCAGCCCCCTGCCACGCATCCGGGGCCTGCCTTGGCAAAGAGGTTGGGGGCGATGGGATAGACCAGACGAAGCATCTCCTCTGCCAGCGCCCGAATCTCCCACTGGGCACGATTGCAGCAGCGCAGGCGGAAGAAGTGGTTCAGGCTGCGGGCGTTCATGGTGACTACCATTTTCGTCTCGCAGGCGTTGGGCAGCACAAACCGGGCGTCCTCATTGGCCAGCTTTTCCGCCTTTTTCCCGGCGGTCATTTCGTCCATGCCCTGCGCCATAAGCGCCGCCTTATGCTTCGCCTGCAGGGCGGCGGCAATGTTCAAATAGTGCCGCCCCTCCTCCTCCATAGCGGTGAGGAAGGCGGCCTTAGCCGCCTCATCCCCCTCCACCTCCGGGGGAATGACAAACCGGAAGTCCTCCAGACGGACATACCGCTGGCTCTGTACGGAGAAGGAGGCGAGACGGTGCCGGGTGATCTGGGCCAGCAGGGCGCGGGACACGCCCTCAATGGCAAAGGTGAAGGAGGCGTGCTCTGTGGGGCTGTCGTGGCCGAAGCCTGCCAGCATCTGCACGAATTTTGCGTCCTTCTCCGGCGTGGTCTTTTCCATCAGCGCATCCACGCCCACCGGAGAGTAGCAAAGCCGTGCGGCGGCGGCCACCACCCGCTCCGGCTGGGGTGTGTGGGCGATCAGTTCTACCTTTAACATAGCGTTTCCTCCTGTGTATGCTTTCCTGCATTATAACATGCAGCCTGTACTTTGACAATTGCTGTATGTCATCGTATAATCATACCAAAGAAAAACAAGGTGATAGTATGCTTTTGACCGACACCCATATCCACTCCACCGTCTCCTTTGACGGGCACAATACCCGCACCGAAATGGCGCAGGCGGCCATGAAAAAGGGCATTCAAACCCTCTGCTTTACCGACCACTATGACGTGGTGAACGAGAAAAACGAGCTGGTTCCCCGCTATGACTGGACACCTGCCCGACGGGAGCATCAGGCGGCGCTGTCTGCCGTGGGGAGGGACATGGAGCTGCTCTACGGTTTGGAGCTGGGCAACGCCCCTGCCTGCTGGGAGGGGGCAGAGGCGGCATTACAGGAGCCGGGGCTGGACTTCGTTCTCGGCTCTATCCACAACGCCTCCACCGCCCTGAACTGGCAGGACTATTACTATGTCTCCTTCGACACGCCGGAGCTTTGCTGTGCCTATCTGGACGACTACTTTGACCAGCTGGAGCAGCTCATGGCATGGGGCAATTTCGACAGCCTTGCCCATCTGCCCTATCCCCTGCGCTATATGCGGGACAGGGACGCTCAGGCGGTTGACCTGCACCGCTATGACGACCGGATTGACGCTCTGCTCCGCTCTTTGGTGGAGACGGGGAAGGCATTGGAGGTAAACTCCGCCAAAAAGCTGCCCCTGATGCCGGAGTACCGTTGGCTACTGGAGCGGTTCCGGGCGCTGGGGGGCGAGCTGGTCACGGTTGGCTGTGACGCCCACCGGGTTTCTGACGTAGGCGTGGGGCTGGCAGAGGGGACGGCGCTGGTGCAGGCCTGCGGCTTTTCCTATCTGACGGTGTTTCGAGGGAGAAAGCCCTGCCCGGTGAAGCTGTGAGCGGGCTGAGTGAACGACTCGGTGATTACCCTTCGGAGCCGTCCACAGAATTGCGGCAAAAATACGATGCGAGTGTTGGGAGCGGACAGAAGTATTACTGACCTGGCTGAGGTGTTGAACATTGGGGTTTTGGGACATGATTGAGTTTTTCGAGGTTTTTGCGCCTCCCGTGCTGCTCACCGGAAGTATCATTGCATTGGTGCAGGCGATAAAAAAGAAGAGAACTACCAAAACGAAAGTCCTGCTCATACTGGCAGTTGCGGCAACGGGCATTGCAAGTCTGCAATTCTTATATTTTACGGTAGCGTTAATCGGATTCTTATTTTTGGGATGGAGCATTCAATTTTGAAGCAGAGTCCAAAACCATCAACTGTATTGCAAAGGAGCTAAAAATGAGAGAAATCCGCTGTGAGGACATTATTCAAACCGTCCGTGACCTGTGCATTCAGGCAAATTCCCGCCTCCCGGAGGATGTGCAAGCTGCCATCCGCACAGCCCGGCAGCGGGAGGAATCCCCGGTAGGCGCTGCGATTCTGGGGGATCTGGTGGAAAATTTCACCTTTGCAGGGGAGAAGGGGCTCCCCATCTGTCAGGACACCGGCATGGCAGTGGTGTTCTGCGACGTGGGGCAGGAGGTACACATCACCGGGGGCTTGCTGTCTGATGCGGTGAATGAGGGAGTGCGCCGGGGCTATACGGAGGGCTTTCTCCGCTGCAGCGTGGTGAGTGACCCCCTGCGCCGGGTGAATACCAATGACAACACCCCCGCCGTGCTCCACACCCGTCTGGTGGCGGGGGACAGGCTGACCATCACCGTTGCCCCCAAGGGCTTCGGCAGCGAGAACATGGCCAGCCTCACCATGCTCAAGCCCTCCGTCACAAGGGAACAGGTGGAGCAAACGATCGTGGACGCCGTGTCCCGTGCAGGCTCAAACCCCTGCCCGCCTATTGTCGTTGGCGTGGGGCTGGGGGGAGACTTCGAGCTCTCCGCCCTTTTGGCAAAGCGTGCCCTGCTGCGAGCGCTGGACGAGGACAACCCCGACCCCTATTACGCCGATATGGAGCATTCCCTGCTGGAAAAGATCAACGCCCTTGGCATCGGCCCCCAGGGATTGGGAGGGCGGACAACCGCCCTGAAGGTGAGCATTGAGGCCTACCCCACCCACATCGCCGGACTGCCCTGTGCGGTGAATATCAACTGCCACGTCACCCGCCACGCCTGCGCCGTTTTGTGACGGCGGGAAAGTTTTGTAAAAATATTTCGTTCATCTCTTTCCAAATGGGAAATCCTGTGGTATAATCACAGCATAGAAAAGCCTTCCGCTTTTCACAAACAGGAAGGAGCTGAACCACAATGAAGTTTACATTGATCGACAAAAAAGCACCTCAGCCGAAGAAAGTTCTGGATTATGCGGAGAAAAAGGTGAGCAAGCTGGACAAGTACTTCGGCATGGAGGCGGATGCCACCGTCCGGTTTCAGGAGAAGAAGCGGGGACAGGTGAAGATTGAAGTCACCGTGCGCAACGGGAAATCCATCTTCCGTGCAGAGTCCTATTCCGACTCCATGTTCTCCGCAATCGACGCCGCTGTGGATACCATCGAGGGTCAGATTCGCAAGAACAAGACCCGCCTCGCCAAGCAGCTTCGCAGGGACGCCTTCGAGGCGCTGCCTGAGACGGAGAGCGATGAGGAGTCTCTGGAGGTCATCCGCACCAAGCGCTTTGCCCTTGCGCCCATGAGCGTGGAGGAGGCAGTGATGCAGATGAATCTGCTGGGTCACAGCTTCTTTGCCTTCCGCAATGCGGACGAAAACGGCGCTTTCTCTGTGGTCTACGCCCGGGAGGAGGGGCATTACGGCCTGATTGTTGACGAGGGATAAGCTGCCCTCCCCGGTGATTGCGATAGGAAAACTGCCCCCGGAGCCGAAAGGCTCCGGGGGCATTGTGCATCCTACAGTGTATCCGTGTCAAACAGCAGCGTCACAGGCCCGTCGTTCACCGACGCAACCTTCATATCCGCCCCGAACGCCCCGCACTCCACGACAAAGCCCTTTGACCGGCAGGCGGCGAGGAAATGCTCATACAGGGGAATGGCCGTATCCGGCTTTGCAGCGTGGGAGAAGCCGGGACGGCGGGATTTCAGGTCGGCGTAGAGGGTGAACTGGCTGATGACCAGCAGTGCGCCGCCCACAGTCTCCAGATTCAGGTTCATCTTTCCGTTTTCGTCCTCAAACACCCGGCAATTGCAGATTTTCTCTGCCAGCCGGTCGGCCTGCGCCGGGGTGTCCTCCGGTCCCACGCCCAGCAGAACCAGAAAGCCCCGTCCGATGCTGCCCCGCAGCGCACCGTCAATGGTGACGCTTGCGCTGGAAACTCTGGTAACCACTGCCCGCATGACCTCATCTCCTCACATCAATCACGCCGGAAACATTGTGCAGCTTGCGCATGACGGCCTCCAGCTCCTGATTGTCCTTCACGTCAATCCCGGCGTTAATCACCGCATAGCCGTCCGGCGTCCCCTTTGCCACCAGAGAGTTCACCCGCACCCGTGCCCCGGAGAGCACCGCCGCCACATCCAGCACCAGATTGCTGCGATCCTTGGCGGAGATGCTCAGGCTGGTGGAATACTCCTCCTGTTCGCTGCTGCCCCAGCTCACGCTGAGCCAGCGCCCCTTCTCGGCCATGCGCCTCTCCGGGCTGGCGTTGGGGCAGTCCTGACGGTGGACAGACACACCGAAGCCCTTGGTGACAAAGCCGATCACCGGGTCGCCGGGCACCGGGGTGCAGCACTTGGCAAACTTCACCATGCAGTTTTCAATGCCCTCCACGATAATGCCGCTCTTGGAGTGGGTCACCTTCTGCTGCAGCAGGGGGGCAAGCTCCTTGCTGGAGCCTACACGGATGACCTTTGTCTCCTCCTCCTCCAGTCTGGCGGCCTGCAGGCGGTCACGCTCCTCCCGGCTGATGCGGATGAGCTCGTCACGGATACGGGTGACGGCCTTGGCGCAGGTGATGCCCCCGTAGCCGATGGCGGCATAGAGGTCGTCCAGAGAGCCGTACTGCGCCTTCTTCAGCACCCTTGGCAGCACGTCCTCACGGGTAATATCCCCGATGGAATAGCCGGAGCGCTTCAGCTCGGATTCAAAGGCGGCTCTGCCGTTGGCGATGTTCTCATCCCGCCGCTCCCGCTTGAACCACTGGCGGATCTTGTTCCTCGCCTCATTGGACTTGCAGATTTTCATCCAGTCCCGGCTGGGGCCGTGGGAGGCCTTGGAGGTGAGAATCTCCACAATGTCCCCGTTATGGAGCTGGGAGTCCAGAGACACAATGCGTCCGTTTGCCTTTGCCCCCACCATCCGGTTGCCCACGGCGGAGTGAATGGCATAGGCGAAATCAATGGGTGTGGAGCCGGCGGGAAGGTTCACCACGTCCCCCTGAGGGGTGAATACGAACACCTCGTCGGAGAACAGGTCAACCTTCAGGCTCTTGACAAACTCCTCCGAGTCGGAGCTGTCCTGACTCTCCAGCAGCCGTCTCACCCACTCATAGGTCTGCTCCCCTTCCACGGACTGGGCGCCGCTGCCCTGCTGCTTATACTTCCAGTGGGCGGCAATGCCGTACTCCGCCGTCTCGTGCATCTCCCATGTGCGTATCTGCACTTCAAAGGGAATGCCCTGACGGCCAATGAGGGTGGTATGCAGGGACTGGTACATATTGGGCTTGGGGGTGGAGATATAGTCCTTGAACCGGTCAGGCACCAGATTGAACATATTGTGTACAAAGCCCAGCACCTTATAGCAGTCCGCCACCGTGTCCACGATGACCCGCAGGGCGTACAGGTCGAAGATTTCAGAGATGGCCTTCTGCTTGGTATAGATTTTCCGGTAGATGGAATAGGTGGGCTTGCGCCGGGAGTAGATGGTACACTTGACCCCTTCCTTGTCCAGCCGTTCCTTGATCTTGGACTGGAGCTGCATGAGAAACTCCTGATTGTGGGAGTACAGCCCGTTGACCTCGTCCTCAATCTCCTTATAGCCCACCGGGTCGAGGTATTTCAGCGACAGATCCTCCAGCTCCCACTTGAGCCCCTGCATTCCCAGACGGTGGGCGATGGGGGCATAGATCTCCATGGTCTCAAGGGACTTCTCCCGCTGCTTTTTGGGGGACTGGTACTGCATGGTGCGCATATTGTGCAGCCGGTCGCACAGCTTTACGATCACCACCCGGATATCCTTGCTCATGGCCAGAAGCATTTTGCGCAGATTCTCCATCTGCTTATCCTCCAGCGAGATATACTGCACACGGGTCAGTTTGGTCACGCCCTCCACAATGTCCGCCACCGCCGTGCCGAACAGCTTTGCCACGTCCTCATAGCTGGCATCCGTGTCCTCAATGCAGTCGTGGAGCAGGGCGGCCACAAGGGAGTCCTGATCCATTTTCAGCTCAGCGAGAATCTGCGCCACAGCCAGCGGATGGGTGATGTACGGAGTTCCGTCCCGGCGAAGCTGCTTGGAGTGGTGGCTGTCTGCGTAGTGAAACGCCTCCTCCAGCTTATGAAGATCCATGTCCGGGTTATAAGAGAGAACCTTGTCCTCCAATGTGTGAAACTGTTCCAAAATCGGGTCCATAATATACTCCGTTCCGCCGCTTCGGCTCCGCCGTACCCTCTGCAAGCGGCAGGCAGAGGCAGGCGCTACAGGTTCTTTTCCCGCTGACGGCGCAGGCGCAGGAGGATCTCGGAGGCCTCCAAATCCACCTTGCGGTCCGTTTTATGAATGGTAATGGAAAGGCGCTCGGAATTGCCCCGAAGCTCGATCAGCCCCCGCTCCCGAAAGACCTCCAGACAGATCATGGTGCGCCCCACATCTGCCCTGCGCCCGCTCCAGCGGGCGATCTTCTGGCTCAGCCGGGCGGGGGATTCCTGAAAGTCCCCTCCGGCGGCGGTATTGGTGAGGTAGCGCCACACCGCCACAAAGTCCGGACGCTCCGGAATCAGCGTGTCCAGCTCAAAGACGGTGAGGGGAGAGCCGGAGCGGTAGCGGCGGTAGAGCTGCTGGTTCAGGGCGGTGATGGAGTGGCTGCTCTTGCAGTCCGAGAGCTGGAGCTGGATGGTGCGCCGTCCCCGGAACTCGTTGATCTGGGGATAGAAGGCGATGTCCAGCTGCCCGCCGCAGACCAGCTGGGCATCTCTGGGGGTTGCGCCGAAGAAGATGGCGTCAAAGGCCATGCCGTTTTTCTGAAGCTGAAGCCGGGTATGCTTGCCGCCGCCCACACGGGAGAAGCCGGTGACCGTGACGGATTCCAGCGCAAACAGGGGAGTGGGGTTCCCTGCGCCGTGGGGCTCCAAAAGCTCCAGCGCCTGAATCTGCTCCATGGTGAGCGCTCCGGCGTCGGGCAAAAGCACATCTATGTTCAGTGCCGACTCTGCGGGATGCTCCCCCCGCCAGCGGCTGGCAAGGGCGCTGATACGGCTGCGGAAGGCGGGGATCTGCGCCTCCCGGATGGTAAACCCGGCGGCGAGATCGTGCCCTCCGAAGCCCACCAGCAGGTCGGAGCATTCCTCAAGGGCGTGAAAGAGGTTGAACCCGCCCCATGACCGGCAGGAGCCTTTTCCCATGCCCTCCTCCAGACAGATCATAAAGGTGGGCACATGGTAGTGCTCAGCCAGCCGGGAGGCGACAATGCCCACCACGCCCTGATGCCAGCCGGTGCCCGCCAGCACCACGGCGCCCTGCGTCTCGCCGGGGTTGCGGGTGAGGTAGTCCTCGCAGTTGTCGAAGATCTCCCCCTCCACCGTCTGCCTGTCCCGGTTCAGGGCGCAGAGCTGACGGGCGAACAGCCCCGCCTCGGCAGGCTCCTGCGTCAGAAGCAGTTCCACGGCAAGTCCGGGGGAACCCATTCTCCCGGCGGCGTTGATCCGGGGGGCGAGGGAGAAGCTGACGGCGCTTGCGTTCACGCTCTTCCTGTCCCAGCCGATCTCCCGCAGCAGCGCCGCAAAGCCGGGGCGGGGGCTGCGGTTGAGGCGGGAGAGCCCCATGGAGACAATGGCCCGGTTTTCCCCCCTCAGCTCCATCACGTCGGCAATGGTGCCCACGGCGGCGAAGTCACTGTATTCCAGCAGCACCTGCTCTCTCTGCTCCGGTGCAGTGAGCGCCAGCGCCAGCTTCAGCGCCACGCCTACGCCTGCCAGCGGGGGAAAGGGATAGGTGCAGTCCGGGCGGTGGGGGTTGATGACGGCCACGGCATCCGGCAGGGTCTGCTTGCACTCGTGGTGGTCGGTGATAATCACATCCATCCCCAGACTCCGGGCGTAAAGCGTCTCCTCCATGTTGGTAATGCCGCAGTCCACGGTGACGATGAGGGATACCCCCGCCTTGTGCAGTTGTTCCAGCGCCTCCGGGTTGAGGGAATAGCCCTCGGTGAGCCGGTTTGGCACATAGGGGGTGACGCTGCCTCCCAGAGAACGCAGAAACGCCGTGAGCAGACAGGTAGAGGTGATGCCGTCCACATCATAGTCCCCGAAAATACAGATATGCTCTCCCCGGCGCAGGGCGAGGCGGATGCGCTCCACCCCCGGCTCCATGTCCCTGAGCAGGAAGGGGTCGTGGAGCATACCCTCGTCCTGACGGAGCAGCCGGGAGGCATCCTCCGGGGTGAGACAGCCCCTTGCGCTGAGCACCAAAGCGCACAGCGGGGGAA
>CAJOOV010000126.1 GCA_905236265.1 uncultured Oscillospiraceae bacterium
AGACAGCACCACAGGCACAGCGAATGGTGGTCTGCTGATAATCAGGATGAATTCCTGCCTTCATGTTGTTCACCTCTTTCGATGTCCGTAGATGGGGGAGGCGTTTGGTCTCCCCATAAAGCAGTTGTTATCTTACCACACCCCGGCGGGAATTGCAACTGTTTTCTCCGGGATTTGTGGAAATTTTTCTCTCAAAGGGAGAAGCCCTGTCCCAGACGGAAGTACCACAGCACCCTTTTCACCGCTTTTGTCCCGAAAATCCGCTCCAGCGCCCATGTATAGCTGTCCATCTGGCTGCGATAGCGCTCGCTGTGCTTCGCCACGTCCTTTGCGCTGACCCGGTCTGTCTTGAAATCGACCACCGTCAGCCCCTCCGGCGAGGTAAAGCAGCAGTCCACCACGCCCTGCATCATCACCCGCTCCTGCTCCGGCGCCTGAGGAAAAACTCTGGAGGCAGGGGCAAAGATGGAGAATTTAAACTCTCTTCGCAGATCCGGGGCGTTTCGTGCCGCCCTGCCCAGCTCTGAGGCATAAAAGGCCGCCACCATCTCCGGCTCCACGCTGTCCGCCTCCGTCTGGGTGAGCCAGCGTCCCGCCACAAGACGGGCAAGCTCCTCTCTCACCGACTCCGCCCTGTCCGCCTTGTCCAGATCAATCAGCTCCATCACCGAGTGAAGCACCGTGCCCTTCTGCGCCGCCGTCAGACCCTTTGCCTGCTGGCGGAACCGGGGACGGGGGAAGTCCGGGGGCGGGGCAGGCTGTTTCGTCTCCTCCGCCGCCTCCTGGTCCAGCAGCCTGCCCTTGAGCTGGGTTGCCGTCACCTTGGAGGGCAGCTCAGACAGCGCCTGCCACGGATAGCGCCAGTCCAGAAGGGAGAGATCCATGTCCTCCCCCTGCTGCGGCCTCTCCTGAGCCGTTTCCCTCTCCGACACGGCCAGAGGTATCTGCCCCGGCACCAGCCGGATGTCCCAGCCCTGTGCGGAGATGGGGCGGGGGGATGTCCCTCCCAGCCGCAGCGCCTGTGCGTCCGTGCGTGCCAGCACCGGCAGCAGCAGCCACTTCGCCACGCTGTCCTTCTCCCGCAGCGCCTGAGGGTCGGGGTGGGGGCCGGACTCCGGCAGCAGGGCGGTCAGCTCCTTCCACGCATCTGCGCAGGAAAAGGTCATAATCAGCTTCTCTCTGGCACGGGTCATGGCGACGTAGAGCAGGCGCTGTTCCTCCGCCTTGCTCTCCTCTTCGATTCTCAGCTGCACCGCCTTCCGGGCAAGGGTGGGGTATTCCAGCCTGCGCTCCACATCCACTCCCCTTGGCCCCACTCCCAGCTTGGGGTGAAACAGCATGGGCGAGCGCTCGTCAGCGCGGTTCACCGCCCGGTTCAGTCCCGCCAGCACCACCACGGGATATTCCAGCCCCTTGGAGCGGTGGATGGACATAATCTGCACGCCCTCCCCCCCGGTTTTGGGCATGGCGGGCAGCCTGCCCTGCTGCTCCTCCATCCGCCGGAACCACTGCACGAAGTCAAACAGCCCTCCCCGTCCCTGTCCTGCGGCGGAGCGGACAAATTCATAAAAGGCCAGCAGATGCGCCCTGCGGCGCTGTCCTCCCTCCATCGCCCCAAACAGTGCCAGCAGGTTGGTCTGGTCATAGATCTCCCAGAGCAGCCTGTGGCAGGGGATGTCCACGCTGCGCAGGCGCAGGGCGTTCAGCCTGTCCAAAAACCCGGCGCAGTCCTCATCCCCCGCCGCCGCCCGGCGCACCAGACAGGCATACAGATCCGTCTCCTCCCGGTCACGGCGCAGGGCGGCCAGCTGGTCCGGAGTAAAGCGGCACAGCGGGGAGCGCAGCACGGAGAGCAGCGGCACATCCTGTCTGGGGTTGTCGATGATCTCCAGCAGGGACAGCACGCACTGTACCTCCGTGGTATGGATAAAGTCCTCCGCTCCGTCGGTCTGCCATGGGATGTTTCTGGCATCCAGCGCCTCCACCAGATAGCCCATCACCGAGCCGGGGGAGCGGTAGAGGATGGCAATATCCCCCGGCCTCACCCGCCGGAGCTGGCCATCCTCTCCTGTGACGGGGAAGCCCTGTTCCAGAAGCTCCCCTACCCGCCGGGCCACATAATCCGCCTCCACCTGATCCTTCGGGATTTTGGCGGCCTTCTCCTCCTGCTCCATCGCAGACAGGTCGATGCAGTCCAGCTCCACCCGGTCGTCCGGATGGGGGGGATATGCCATGCCGGGATAGAGGCGCTGGTCGTCCGTGTAATCTATCTCTCCGAAGGCGCGGGTCATCAGATGCTCAAAGACGAAGTTCACCCCCTCCAGCACGCTGGCACGGGAGCGGAAGTTCCGGCTGAGGACAATGGTTCTCGGCTGCGTCTCCTTTGCCCTTGCGGCAGGGAGAAAGCTGTGGTACTTATGGAGAAAGATGGTGGGGTCTGCCAGACGGAAGCGGTAGATGGACTGCTTCACATCCCCCACCTGAAACAGGGTGCGTCCCCCGGAGGTGAGGGCATCGAAAATGGCGTTTTGTACGGCGTTGGTGTCCTGATACTCGTCCACCATCACCTCGGCGTAGCGGCCGCAGAGCTGCTGCGCCAGCGCCGTGGGCTGCCCCTGTGCATCACACAGCAGCCCCACGGTCATATGCTCCAAATCCCCGAAATCCACAATACGCCGGCGGCGCTTCACGGCGGCATACCGCTCGTCCAGCGCCTGCGTCAGTTCAAACAGCGCCTGCACGGAGGGGCGCACCTGAGCCATGTCCTCCAGCAGCACCTCATTGGAGGCGAAAAACAGCTCCGGCAGCTTTGCCATCTGCTTTTTGCACTGCTCTCTGGTCTGCTTGACCTCCTCCTGAAGGCGCTTATCCTGAATCTTCCGGCTGACGCCCAGACGGGGAAAGGCGATCTCGCAAAGGGCATGGGCGCTGTCCCACCCCCGTTCCAGACCGCCCAGAAAGGCGTCCATTGCGTCCATGGTATCGCAGAAGCTGGGGGAGTACGCCTTTTCCAGCTCTGCATCCTCCATCATGGCGTTGAGCGCCTGCACCATGCGGTCATACCAGTAGCGGGTCACGTCCTGCGCCCGTTTTATAATCTGCTCTCCCCACGCCGTCTCTCTCACGTCCTTCACGCCGGAGAGGTCAAAGGCGGCGGACTGCTCTCGCAGCCACCGGCCGGGGTCAGGGTGGGACTGGATACGGGTATGGATGTCCAGCACGATCTCCCGCAGCCGGCTGTCGTCCCGCCCGGCGGACATGGTATCCACAAGGCGGGAGAAGCCGTCCTCCGGCTCCATGGACTCGTAGCGCTCCTCCATCAGCGCCTCCAGCGTCTCCCGGCGCAGCAGCTCCGCCTCTCCTTCCTCCACCACCCGGAAGTCCGGATCCAGCTCCAGCAGGTGTCCGAACTCCCGCAGCAGCGCCGAACAGAAGGCGTGGATGGTGGAAATCTGCGCCCGGTAGACCAGCGATACCTGACGGCGCAGGTGCCTGTCGTTGGGCTTTTCCCCCAGACGCTGGTTCAGCGCCTGCAGAATCTTCCCTCTCAGCTCCGCCGCAGCCGCCTTGGTGAAGGTGATAATGAGAAACCGGTCTACGTCCAGCCCCTCCTGCTCCACCCGGTTCAGCAGCCGCTCCACCAGCACCCGTGTCTTTCCGGAGCCTGCGGCGGCGGAGACCAGAAGCTCTCCTCCCCGGTTGTCCACCACGCTGCGCTGCTGGTCAGTCAGTTGAATGCTCATTGCTCCGCCTCCTCCCGTCCGGTCTGCTCCCAGAATTCTTTGCCCTGTACGCTGTAAAGCCAGCGGCGGCGGTCACTGCCCCGCCCCTCTTCAAAATGACAGCACTGGGCATAGTCGCACCAGTCGCAGGCGGAGTGGCCGCCCGCCTTATAGTAGGGGTCTGCGTCCACGTCTCCCCGGGCGATCTCCCTGCCCATGTCCTCCAAAAGCCGCTGCAGCCGCCGCTGCAGCCGTCCCCACTGCTCCGCAGTGGCAAGGGCATCCCCGGAGATGGCGCCTGTTTTTCCTACCCGCAGGGGGAGGAACCGGGGGCCGTCGTCCCCCCACTGCTCCATCGCCCGAAGCACCTCCTCGTCCCGCAGCAGCAGTCCTGAGCGGCGCAGCGCCTGATCTGCCCTGTGCCGCCGCACCTGCTCGTCCATCTCTCTGGAGCCGGACAGGTACACGTCCCTCGCCGGGAGGTAGAGCACCCCGGAGGGAATCGTCTTCATATGGTAGTAGTCCTCCCCCCGCTCCTGAAGGGTGAAGAGATAGAGCAGCATCTGGAGGCTCAGTCCGTGCCACACGTCCGTGAGGCTGAAGGACTTGCGCCCCGTCTTATAGTCCACCACCCTCAGATACAGCCGTCCGTCCTTCTCCCAGCCGTCCACCCGGTCCACAAAGCCGGAGACAGAGAGGGTAATGCCCTCCACCTGAAGCTCCACCGGGGGCAGCTCCTGCCCTTTGCCGAAGCCCAGCTCAAAATCAATGGGCTGGAAGCGGCTGCACTGCAGCTCCTCCACCACATTGTCCACAATCAGCTCCACTGAGCCCAGCATCCGGCGAAACAGGTACCGGAACCGGGCGGACTGATCCTGCGTCCCTCCCAGCTCCTGTTGCAGGTAGCGCTCCACGCTCTCGGCAATCAGCTCCCTGCGCCTTTGCCGGGTCAGGGAGGCTGCGCCTCCCTCCTGCTTCGCCGTTTTCAGCACATGCTCCAAAACGTAGTGGACAAAGGTGCCTGTCTCCGGGGCGTCAAAGCCCGCCCTGCGCCGGGGCTTCGCCTTCAGCCCGTACTGGCAGAAATAGGCGAAGTGGCAGCTCTTCAGCTTGTCCATTCTGGACGCAGAGAGCGCCGCCCGGTGGGAGTACAGATCCTGCACGCCCTGGGGGCTCAGCCTGCCCCGGCTGAGGCGGCTGGCCTGCAAGACCTGACGGGGCAGATGCTCCCATCCCGGACGCTGTCCCAGACGCTCCAACACCGCCCAGTTCTCCGTCTCCGCTGCCAGCTCTGCGGCGGGGAGGGGTGCCAGAAGCCGGTTCTCCGGCCGCTCCTGCCCTCTGGTGAGGGAGGGGAACATGGTCTCCAGCCGGTGCCACAATACGGCGGGGCGCTTCTCCGCCCCTCCGCTCTGCCGGGGGCAGGTCAGCACCAGCAGCTCCTGCGTGCGGGTGAGAATGTCGTATGCCATGGTCTGCTCCCTGTCCAAGCGCTGCTGCGCCGTGGGTGCCAGCGTCAGCCCCTGACCGGTGAGCATTTCCCTGTCCTCGTCGGTGAGAAGCCCCGGAGACTGGGAGACCATGGGAAAATGCTCGTCGTCCACCCCCAGCAGGAACAGCGCCTTGCAGGAGATCCGGTTCAGCCGTGCCAGCTCGCCTGCGCTGACCCTGTCCAGCGAGACGGGGATGGAGCCTACCCGGTACTGGCTCAGCACCAGCCGGAACAGCTCGGAGAAGTATTCCAGCTCCATCTCCTGCTCCCCCAGCAGCTCGCAGCACTGCTCCAGCGCCGTGGTGAGAATCTCCCAGAGCTGGCGGTATTCCTCCGCCTGCTGCAAATCCCCCTGCTCCCGCAGCGCCGCCGTCCGCTCCGTCAGGCGCAGAGGCAGGCCGATCTCCTCCAGAAAATCATATATCGCCTGACTCAGCTCCTCCCCGGTGCCCCTTTTGTGCGCTCCAAGGTGCGCCAGCGGGCGGACAATCTCCCGGCGCAGGGCATCAAGCCGCTGCACCAGCGCCGTGTCCTCATCCCGCCATGGCAGGGCGTAGCCCATAGGGTGCCAGCTCCACGGCTCCTGCCTTGTCCACCTGCTGGCCCGGATGCGCCAGCACAGCACATAGTTTTCCAGCTCGTCCACCTGCTGCCAGCTCACCCCGGCCAATCCGGTTTTCAGGTACCGGAACATATCCTCATACTCATAGCCCCTGCCCACGCAGTCCAGCGCCGCCGTCAGCAGGGTCAGCACCGGCTTTTCCAGCACCTCGTCCATACGCCCGAGAAACAGGGGAATCCCATAGCGGCGAAATACCGTGTCCAGCGCCGCCTCGTATTCTCCCATACTGCGGCACGCCACCGCTATGTCCCGGAAGTGCCAGCCCTTTTCCCGCACCAGTCTGAGTATCTCCCCTGCCGACCACTCCGCCTCGGCATAGGGGTTCTCCCCCCGGAACAGGCACAGACCCTCTCCCGGCTGGGTACACGCTGCCCCGTCGGAGAACAGATGCTCCTCCATGTGCCGCAGCCATGCCCCTGCACCGTCCTGACGCTGGGTGAGAACGGTGTATTCCAGCCCGGTATGCCGCTCCCTTGCCAGCTCCATCAGCGCCAGCGCCGTCTTCCGGGAGGCGGCAAACACGCCCTCCCCCTGCGTGTCCAGCGTATCGCAGGTCAGCACTGCGGTGACGCAGTGCGCCTGCGCCAGCATGGGGGAGAGCACCAGCTTCTGCTGGGGGGTAAAGTCTGTAAAGGCGTCCAAATAGACGTCCTTGCCCTGAAACCACCGGCAGGATTCCAGCGTCTGCGCCAGACGGGTCAGCCTGTCTCGGGGATCCATCCCCTGACGAGACACCAGCGCCTGATAGGTGGAGAGAATCAGCCCCAGATCATGCAGCCGCTCCTCCTGCTCCCCTGCTGCCAGCAGCTCCTCCGCCGGGACACAGTAGCTTTTCAGCTCGTCCGCCGTGGCGAGAAGCTGCTGTAAAAAGGCGGGCTTTCGGGAGTAGCGGCCATAGACCTTCAGCTTCCCGCTGACGGCGGAGACCGCAAGGCTCATCAGCAGCAGCCGCCCGCCTGCATCCAGCGCAGGCTGGGCAAGCCCCCCCGCCTGCCGGAAGACCCGGTTGGCCAGCCGGGTAAAGGACAGCACCTCCCCATACCGGGAGGACTCGTCCCCGCACTGCTGGCACAGCATGCGCTCCATGTCGTGGGAATCCTGCTCCGGCACAATGAGCACCTGGGGTCTGTGCTGACCGTTTTCCCGTATCATCTGGAATATGCGGGTGGTCTTTCCGGTTTTCGCCCGTCCGAGAATCAGCTTCAGCATTGCGTTCCACTCCTGTCGCATCAAATCAACTGTCTTATTATATCAGTTTTCCCATCACTTGGACAGGGGAAGTGCCCTCTTTCTCCTTGCCCGGAGGGAAGAAATCGTGTAAAATACTGACAGAGAACCTGTCCGGAAAGGGGGGATGTGTGTGGTAGAAGAAAAGGCTGTCCCTGTTCATGCCTCTCCCCCTGTCTCAAAGCAGCCCTCTCCCCTGCCTGCGCTGCTGGCCGCACTGCCCCCCGTTGTGTTTCTGCTCCTGTTTCGCCTTGTGTGCCACAACCGGGCAGTGGTGAACACCGTGGTCTGGCACGTCACCACCCCCGTCAAGCACGCTATTGCCCATCTCTGCGCCCATCTCCCCTGTAACGTGGCAGAGCTGGTGTGGACGGCGGGGGTTCTGGGGGCATTGGCGCTGGCGGCAGGCAGCCTGCACGCTGTACTGCGCAGCACCATGCTCCGCCTCCGGGGCGGGGCAGAGCGTCCCCTGAAAACGCTGCTGTGCCGCTGGCTGGTCATCCTTGCCGCCGCCCTCTGGGTCTACGCCGGATACACCGCCATGTGGGGTGTCAACTACTACGCCGACACCTTCTCCCAGCGCAGCGGATTGGAAGGGCGAAAAATCACCACAGAGGAGCTGGCCGCCCTCACCCGTACCTTTGCCCTTCGCTGCAACGAGCTCTCCGGCAGTGTCCCCCGAAACGGCGACGGGGTCTATCAGGGAGAGCTGCCCCTGCTGTTTTCCAAAGCAGCCGGGCAATATGAGGCGCTGTATGAGGAGTTCCCCTGTCTGGACATGGACGAAACCCCCGCCCGCCCCATGTTCTACTCCAAAATCATGAGCGCCATCGGCTTTACCGGCTTCTACTTTCCCTTTACCGGAGAGTCGCTGGTCAATGTGGATGCTCCCTACTGTCTTGTCCCTGCCACCATCCTCCATGAGCTTGCCCATCAGCGCAACGTGGCTCTGGAGGACGAGGCAAACTTCCTCGCCATAGCGGCGGGGCTGCACAGCGATGATGGGGAGTTCCGGTATTCCGCTGCGCTGATGGGGTATATCCACCTGTCCAACGCCCTGTACGCCGCAAAGCCCGGCCTGTGGAGCGAGACGGACGCACTGCTGAACGATCAGGTCAGGTGCGACCTGCAGGACAACAACGCCTTCTGGCGCTCCCACGACTCCCCGGCGTCGGACGCCGCCGAGGGGGTATACTCCTCCTTTGCCCGCTCCTATGAGCAGGAGGATATTATGAAAAGCTACGGCGCCTGCGTGGATCTGCTGGCCGCCTACTACTTACCGAAGGAGCGTGAAACAGATGGATGATAAAACACTGGTAGAGCTTGCCTTCTCCATGCTGGAAAAGGCATACTGTCCCTATTCCCATTTCCCTGTAGGCGCTGCACTGCTCTGCGGCGACGGCAGCGTCTACACCGGCTGCAACGTGGAGAACGCCGCCTATGGCCAGGCCATCTGCGCCGAGCGCACGGCGCTGGTCAAGGCGGTGAGCGAGGGGCACCGGGACGATTTCGTGACGCTGGCGGTGGTGGGCAGCAGCGAGGACTACTGCTGGCCCTGCGGTGCCTGCAGGCAGATGCTCAATGAGTTCGCCCCCCGTCTGCGGCTGCTGGTGGGAAGGCGTGACCATCAGTTCTATGAGACAACCCTTGACCGGCTGCTGCCCCACGGCTTCGGGCCGGAATCCCTGAAGGGCGCTTTATGAGCAAAAAGCGTTCCAGAGTCATCGGCATAGCCATGCTCGTTCTGGGGGCTGGGTTTCTCCTGTTTGCGCTGGGGCATCCTGAATGCAGCGTTCCGTGGGACAATGCCATAACCTACACGGTCTATCTGGCTTACCTTGCCCTCACGCCGGTGCTGCTGGCCGCCCCCTTTGGGGCGAAGAAATGACGAATAAATACCCCTCCTGAACCTTAAGGGCTTCAGGAGGGGTACTTTCGCATCTAATCAGGTTTTCTTCTGGAACACCGTGCCGCAGTTGCGGCAGGTGATGGAGATTCTGTTCTTGCCCTTGGGCACCCGGAGGGTCTGGCCGCAGGAGGGGCAGCGGAAATAGGCGTGATCCTTGTCCCGCATCTGGGCGCGCTTGCGCTGGATGTTCTCAACCACCGGAGTGATGAACTGCACAAAGCGGTCGTTCTCCTCCCGGCGGCGGGTATAGTCCCGGCTCCACATCCGAAGCACAGTCAGCGCCATGGCCGCAAAGCCCAGCAGGGAGAACAGCGTGGAGAGCAGCTTCATGGGAAGGAGAAGCCCCAGAAGATAGAACACCAGCCCTATCACAAAGAGAAACAGGCTCAGGGCATCAGAGCCATAGCGTCCGTACATCAATCGAGAGAAGAAATTACGCATAGAGAATGCTCTCCTTGATTTCCCTTGCCGGGAGTTACTGTGGTACTATCATACTCCATACGGCAAAAATCGTCAATCCGTACAGCGGTAAATTATTTGTGAACGCTTCCGCCGGCTGCGGGCTGACAGAATCTCAGTAGGCAACGCCCCAGATCACCATCTTTTTCGCCCTCTTTCCGCACACCGGGCACACATCCCCCAGATGCTCCTGTTCAAAGGGCATACAACGGCTGGAAACCCCTGCCCGCTCCTTCATGGCGACCTCGCACGCCTCGTCGCCGCACCACATGGTCTTGGCAAAGCAGGTGTGACGCTCCTCCGCCTCCTTCACCGCCTCTACGCTGTCAAAGGCAAAGGTATTGGACTCCATGCGCTCCTTGGCGGTGCGGTACATATTGTCGTGGACTTCCTTCAGCAGGCTCTCCACCCGGCTCTCCAGCTCCTCCAGCGGCACAAAGTATTTCTCTCCCGTGTCCCGCCGGGCGATGACGCACTGACCCTTCTCCATGTCCTTCGGGCCGATTTCCACCCGCAGGGGCACGCCCTTCATCTCGTACTCGGCGTACTTCCAGCCGTTGGACTGCTCGCTGTCATCGGTCTTGACCCGGAGATCCAGCGCCTTGAGGCGCTTTTCCAGATCGTAGGCGGCATCCAGCACGCCCTCCTTGTGCTGGGCAACCGGAATCACCACCACCTGAATGGGGGCGATGGCAGGGGGCAGCACAAGCCCGTTATCGTCGCCGTGGGTCATGATAACAGCGCCGATCAGACGGGTGGTCGAGCCCCAGGAGGTCTGGAAGGGATACTGCAGGGTGTTGTCCCGGCCGGTAAAGGTGACGTTATAGGCTCTGGAGAACTTGTCCCCGAAGTAGTGGCTGGTGGCGGATTGAAGCGCCTTGCCGTCCTTCATCATGGCCTCTACCGTATAGGTCGCCTCCGCCCCGGCAAACTTCTCCTTGTCCGTCTTGCGTCCGGGGATGACCGGCATAGCCAGCACGTCCTTGCAGAAGTTGGCGTAGGTCCAGAGCTGCTGCTCCGTCTCCTGCTCCGCCTCCTGCGCCGTCTCGTGGATGGTGTGCCCCTCCTGCCACCAGAACTCCCGGGAGCGCAGGAAGGGGCGGGTGGTCTTTTCCCAGCGGATGACGGAGCACCACTGGTTATACAGCATGGGCAGCTCCCGCCAGCTATGCAGCACATGGGCGAAGTGGTCGCTGAACATGGTCTCCGACGTGGGACGGAAGGCAAGGCGCTCCTCCAGCGGAGCGCTTCCCCCCATAGTCACCCACGCAACCTCCGGGGCAAAGCCCTCCACCAGCTCGCCCTCCTTCTTCAGCAGGCTTTCGGGAATCAGCACTGGCATGGCCACGTTCTGGTGCCCGGTCTTTTTAAACTCCCCGTCCATAATCCGCTGAATGTGCTCCCAGATGGCATAGCCATAGGGGCGAAGGATCATAAAGCCCTTCACGCTGGAATAGTCCACCAGCTCCGCCTTCAGACAGATGTCCGTGTACCACTGGGCGAAGTCCTCGCTCATGGAGGTAATGGCCTTCACCTGTTTCTTCTCTTTTGCCATAGTGTGCGCTTCCTTTCCGCAAAAAGCGCCTGCCCTCCCGGCGGGAAGGCGCAGACGCTCCTCTGTTTTCTGTGATATTTTACTGGTTTTGCAGGTCTTTGTCAATCCATTGCGTCAAACCGGGCTAAAATGGCCTCCACACGCTCCTTCGTCAGGTCAAGCTCCCCCGTGGCAAGGCAGACAGCTGCGCCAAACCGGAGCAGCCTGTCCCCCGCTCCCGCCGGGGTATCCGCCGCCACCGTCTTTGCAAGGGAGGCATTGAGACAGCGGTAGAGGGTGATCTCCGCCTGCGTGCCGTCCTCCCAGCGCTGGTAGCAGTCATATTGCCGCACCAGAAGGGATTCCCTTTCGGAATACCAGCCGCTGCAGCGCCCCTGAGGCGTCGTGGTCAGGCACTCCTCCGGAAGGATGGAGGCAGTCAGCTCGTATGCCGCCGGTTTCACCGTCCATGACAGCACCATGGTCAGCGCAAGCAGGAGGAGCAGTCCCCCTCCGGCGGTGAGCAGCCATGCCTGCCGCCCCCGCCTGCCCACCAGAGCAGACAGCGGTAGCAGCAGGACAAACAACGCCGCCAGCGCCAGCCGAAGCCACAGCCGGGGTATGGCATCCACCCACAGCGCCACCGCCAGCAGCGCCAGCGCCCCGCCGCCTGCCAGCCGTATGCCTGCGCGCAGGGTCATGGCAGCGGTGCCGGGCGGATTATGGTCTTTTGCCCTTGTCAGCAGGCAGAACACCATCCACGCCAGCAGCCAGACCCCCGCCGCCGCCGCAATGGGCAGCAGAATCAGCGCCGCCGTTTTGGTGTCCGAGAGATACCAGCGGTAGGTGAGGGCGCTGCAGCTCAGCCGCTCCCGGTTCAGCCACAGCAGCGCCGACGTCAGAAGCAGGCAGCCCAGCGCCTGAACCAGCCGGAAACGAAAGACCCGGCATATCTCGCTCCTCACGGCATCGTCCCGCATCGGTGCAGGCTCCCGGCAGGGCAGGGACTTATAGATGTCCATGCCCCACACGGTGTCTACCGGCTCCCAACCGGCATCCCTTCTCCGGCGCACAGTTTCCTCCAGCTCCTCCGCCGTCCGTCCGGGCAGCACAGGCACTACGTCATAGCGCAGCTCCCTGCGCTTTGTGGGATGCAGCTCGCCGGAAAACAGACCGGCTCTCCCCTGCAGCTCCCAGCCCTTCCGGGCCAATGCGTCCAGCCTCCGGCGCAGACCATCATAGTCTCCCCGGTCATAGGCGAGAAAGACCCGCCTTGTCTCCCTCATACCGGACACCTTCTTTTCCCCGTGCTGTCCATCATGCGTAGCTGTGGATGCCGGGCAGGAGGGTGTTCACCCCGATATAGGTGAAGATGACGCAGATAAAGCCGATGACCGCAAAAACGGCGGCGCTTTTCCCCTTCCAGCCCTTGCCGATGCGCAGGTGGAGATAGATGGCGTAGATAATCCATGTAATCAGCGCCCACGTCTCCTTGGGATCCCAGCTCCAATAGCTGCCCCATGCCTGTTCCGCCCAGATCGCCCCGGTGACAATCACCAGCGTGAGGAACAGAAAGCCCAGTGACACGGCACGGTAGCTGATGCTGTCCAGCCGCTGCCCTTCAGGGATATGCTTCTGCCAGAAGGGGCTGTTCCCGTTTCTCTGCCGCAGCAGGAACATCAGGGACACCGCAAAGGCCACGCCAAAGGAGCCGTAGGAGATGATGGCGGTGAGTACATGAATGGCCAGCCAGCCGGAGCGGAGGGAGGGCATCAGCTCCCGCACCTCCCTGCTCTGCATGGCGGCGTAGCCGATCACCAGAAAGACCACCGGGCTGGCAAAGGTGCCCAGCGCCTGAAAGCGAAAGCGCCAGATGAAAATGAGGCAGCACAGGGCAATGCCCCATGCAAAGCTGGTGGCAAACTCATACTGGTTGGTCAGCGGGAGCCTTCCCGCTCCCAGTCCCCTTGCAATCAGCGCCAGCGTGTGGCACACGAACGCAGCGAAGAGAACGCCGTTTGCGGGTTTTGCCAGCCTGTCCCGTTTCAGGGCAAAAAAGACGAAATAGAGGGCGGTTGCCGCCACATATAGAGCCAGCGCCAGATAAAACAGCGCCGTTTCAAGCTGTAAAAAACGGTTCATGTCATCACTCCTTGTTTTCCGGGCTCTGTGCTGTCAGGCGCTGCGCCGTCTCCTTCAGCCTGTCATGAAAGAGTACCCCTCCCTTTTTGCTCCTGCCTGCTACAGCCCATGTGCCGTCGGGCTGCTCCACAGCCCAAAGCTCCTCCGTGCGCAGGTAGAACGCCACGAACAGGGCGAAGAGCATCACCAGCCCCCCTGCCAGCGCAAGAGGGGTAAAGGGGTCGTGCTTGATCTGGATGAGGGTGTAGTGCTGAGGCTGGGAGAAGCGGACGACGTAATCGTCAATGGTGATCTCCTCCTCCTGCTCCAGCACGTTCATGCCGATGACCTCTCCGGCGTAGTACACCGAGTAGAGGTAACCCGGACGGTTCAGCCGGGAGGAGGCGCTGGTGGGCATACCGTTGGCTCCGGTGGTCAGGTCGGGGTAGAAGGCGTTGAACATAATCACCAGCTCTGGCTTGTCCGCCACCGGAAGATACTCCCCGGTACACATCACCTGAGACTGGAGGGGCTTTCCCTGCTTCGTGATGTCCACCTGCGCCGCCCAGCCCATGGAATTCTGGTACAGCTTCATACCGAAGAGGTTCAGCGGATGGTTCACGCTGGCCTCGCCGCTGTGCTGCTCGCCGGTGGCGGAGTCAGTCATGGTCAGCGCCGCAGTATACTGCTCCACAGTGTCGTCCTCCCGGAGCTGCACGGTGAAGTCGTCTATGGTCAGGGTATAGCCTGTCTCCCCCACCGGCTTTGTGGTGCCGGGTACGCCGTATACTGAGTATTTCACCGTACCCATCTGCCCCAGAGCGAAGCCCGCAATGATAATCAGCATTCCCAGATGGGTGAGCCATGCGCCCCACAGGCCGATTTTGTTCCGCAGGGCATAGCGGAACCTTCTGCCGTCCTGCTCTCCCTCCTCCGATCGGGAAAAGCCCATGCGCCGGAACAGCTCCTCCCATTCAGCCGTCACTGCCTCCGCCTCCCCGTCCCAGCGGGAGAGCGCCTTCTGTGCCGTAAAGTCCTCTCTGCTCTGGCGGATGATAACCGGGAAGCGCAGAAGGTTGCAGCCCAGCAGGTTCAGGCAGAGGAAAGCGGTGAGTGCGGCAAACCATGGGCTGTGAAACACATCGTCCAGCCCCAGCAGGAGGATCAGCCGGGAGGGGTTGCCCGGATAGGCGCCGGTATAATAGCTCTCCGCCTCCCCCTGAGGAATCACACTGCCCGCCACGCAGGCCGCAATCAGCACCAGCAGAATCACGATAGCGGTCTTCATGGAGAATAACCCCTTTGCCGCCTTCTTCCAG
>CAJOOV010000127.1 GCA_905236265.1 uncultured Oscillospiraceae bacterium
ATGCAGGAACCGCTTCCATGACCGTCACCGGAAAGGGCAACTACGGCGGCACTATAGCCAAGACCTTTACGATTGCAAAGGCAACTCAAAATCTAATCGTAACTGCCCCAGCATCCGTAATTGCTGGAAAATCCGTAAATCTCAGCGTGGAAGGTAAAGGTATCATCTCCTATCAGTCCAGCAACAGCGAGATTGCCGCTGTCAGCGATCAGGGTGTGGTAGATGGTGTAAGCTATGGCACTGTGACGATTACAGTAACTGCTGCTGGAAACGAAAACTATGAGACTGCCACGGAGACAGTTCAGATCAATGTCAATCTGGCTACGCCTGGTGTCAGTAAGGTTGAAAGCATCAACGGCGGTGTGAAACTGAGCTGGGGTAAGGTGGCAGGTGCTGCCAAATACCGTATCTTCTACAAGGCTGGAAATGGAAACTGGACAAAGGCGGCGGACACCACTGCAACGACCTACACATGGAAGGCAGCTAAGTCCGGTACCAAATACGCATTCACGGTGCGCTGTGTCTCTTCTGACGGGAAGACCTACACCAGTGCCTATAATACCACCGGAAAGTCCATCACCTATATCGCAGCGCCCGTCATCAGCAAGGTGGAGAACGTCAACGGCGGCATGAAGGTCACATGGGGCAAGGTGGCAGGAGCCGCCAAATACCGCATTTTCTACAAAACAGGCAAAGGCGACTGGAGAAAGCTGGCAGATACCGCAGCAACCACCTACACATGGAAGGCTGCCAAAAACGGCACTGCCTACACCTTCACGGTCCGCTGCCTCAGCAAGGACGGCAAAGCCTACACCAGCGGCTGCGACACCGCAGGCAAGAGCCTGACCTATGTGGCAGTGCCCGCCCTGTCCAGCGTCAGCAACAACAAGGCAAAGACCATGACAGCAAGCTGGAAGAAGCTAGGCGGTGTCACCGGGTACCAAATCTTGTACAGCACCGATAAAAACTTCAAGAGCGGCAACAAAGCAGTTACGGTCAAGAACGCATCTGCTGTGTCGCAGGCCATCAGCGGACTGACCAAGGGCAAGACCTACTATGTCCGCATCCGCAGCTATAAAACCGTCTCCGGGAAGAATGTGTTTTCCCCATGGAGCGCAGCTAAGAGCGTGAAGATTACAAAGTAATCCCACAAAGAGCGTAGCCAGAACTTTCTTGGGAAGTTCTGGCTATTGCTCATTTTAAGCGTTTTCTGCTGTTTTTACCGATTATCTGCAACCGCTCAATAATCCCCAGCTCCACGCAAAAACAGTCCCGGCATCCATCGGGACACCGGGACTGCATTCCAAACTCATTCCGATTCATCCGTCTGTTTGCATTTGTTCCTGACATACGCCTGCCAAGGCATATTGCGATTCAAAACCGCATTGCCGATACCCATCTGCTTCTCTTGAAACAGACTCGCTTTGTCCATGCCCTTGTAGTTGTCAAACCAAGGGGACATCTTCTTTGCGCAGTTCTTACACACCTTGCCGCTGAGGCATTTTTTGTCCATCAGTCCGGTTTTGCCGCCGCAGAGACAGCAGGCTTCCTTCTTGAACAGTCCCATCATAATCTCCGCAAAGGCATACGCTTCCTCTTATGATTATAGTGGAACTGTAGAATTGCACATCAGCCAATTGGTGGATATGCAAAAGAAAAAAGCACCGGACTTTCCGTGGGAACGCCCGGTGCCTGAAGTTATTTGGTTTTGATTACGATCCCCAGCGCTCTTGCCTCGGAGACCAGCTCCGTGCGGGTGCGAAAGCCGGGTTTCTCCATCATGTGCAGGATATGGCTTTTCACCGTTGCCACGGAAATACCCAGCCGCCGGGCAATCTCGGCGTTGGTATCTGTAGAAAGGGACGCTTTGTCGTTTTCGTTCATCGCAGCGTGTTTTCGGCTGTTTGAAAAAAGCTGTGCAGCATGGTTTCTGTGACGTTATTTGCGGTAAAGGATTCCGAGGGAAATATGCCCAAAAAGGTTTCCTCCGCCAGTTTCTGTAACGACAGTTCTTTCCGCCCGGCAAGGGGATGGGCTGTGGGAAGCACTGCCAGATTACCGGAAACGTCAAGATCGAAGGCGCCCTTGCCCTGCACAGCCAGAAGCACGCCTTTAACGATGCGATGGACTACCTCTGTTGCATCCCGGCGGGGCAGAGCCCATCTGCCGCCTATGCACCCCCGCTGCTGCCGGATACGTACATGGAGATACTGCGCAGGAATAAACGAGCGGCAAGACACCCGGTGACAAGCGCTGACGAGTTCCAGCGGATGAAGTATACTGATGCCGAGCAATGGAGTGCGCTGAACCTGAAATACCGGGATGAGAAGCGAAAGAGAGCATCAAGACGGTTTCACTTTGGTTGTTTTCGATTTGAGAATAACCCATCACAATTCTATGCGCTGATTGTAGCAGCGATTCGGACTTTCCAAACAGCTGTTATTCTCATACCCATTTCACCGTGATGCAGGGAAGGACACCCAACGGAAGGAGTCCATGGCCGGTGGGGCAAGGCGTGGGGCAGCAGTGAAGTCCTCGTCAGACTGCCCTTCCTGCTTTGCGCTCCCGGAGAAAGAAACAAATCCGTGTCCGCCTTGACAAATCGGGAAATCTGCCCTAAACTTGTCCTTGTAAGTTTGAAATAACTAACAAAAGAGGGAGACAGCGTATGAAAACGGAACAACAGTACAAAGACATGACCATTCGGGAGTTCACCAAGGCGGCGGAGGTCTATGAGAGCGCCCACGCAGGCATCTATGAGATGTGCAGGGAGGACTATCCCTATATCTCCTGTGAGCTGGAAAAGGAACCCTATACCGACCTTCTGGACTGTGGGTGCGGCACCGGTCCCATGATCTCCCTGCTCTATGAGCAAAACCCTGAGCGGCACTATACCGGCATAGACATTACGCCCCGGATGATCGAAGTGGCAAAGGCGAAAGCCCTGCCCGGTGTCCGCTTTGTAGTGGGGGACTGTGAAGCGCTGCCCTTTGAGGACGACTCCTTTGATGCGGTCATCTGCTCCAACAGCTTTCACCACTATCCCAATCCCCAGCGTTTCTTCCACAGCGTGTGCCGGGTTCTGCGTCCCGGCGGAAGGCTGATCCTGCAGGACTACACTGCCCCCGGTGTGATTTTGTGGCTGATGAACCACACAGAGATGCCTCTTGCCAATCTGATCGGCCATGGGGACGTGGCGGCATATTCCCTCTCTCAAGTGCGTTCCTTCTGTGAAGAGGCGAAGCTGCGGGTGCAGCGGCTGGAACGGGGCAAAAAGTTCCGCCTGCATCTGGTGGCAAGGAAGGACACAGCCGAAGGAGAAAAGGGATAAAAGCCCATGAACGTGTTTGGAAAACGAGATACAGTCCCGGTGAATCCCTGCGCAGAGCCATGCAGGCCGCCTTCACAGTCTCTGCCCCGCCTGTTTTGGGGATTGACAGAATTGTTTGAAAGTCCTATCATTATTAGTTAGAAAAAACTAATAATGATAGGACAATGTGCCGGGGGAGGCAGCTATGTTTTTGGAGATTCGACAGATTTGCAAGTCCTATGGTACAAAGGACAACAAGGTAGAAGTGCTGAAGGGAATTGACCTGTCCATTGAAAAGGGGGAGTTTTGCGTGCTGCTGGGTCCCTCCGGCTCAGGGAAATCCACCTTGCTGAACATCATCGGGGGCATTGACGCCGCTGACAGCGGGAGTATTCTCATTGGCGGCGAGGGAATGGCAGATATGAATGAAAAACGCCTGACCCAATACCGGAGAAAGCATCTCGGCTATATCTTCCAGATGTACAATCTGATTCCCAACCTCACCGTGCGGGAGAACATCGAGGTTGGCGCCTATCTGGGGGAGCATCCGCTGGATGTGGACGAGCTGCTGCACACGCTGGGGCTTTGGGAGCACCGGGGAAAACTGCCCAACCAGCTCTCCGGCGGACAGCAGCAGCGCACCGCCATTGGCAGAGCCATTGTGAAAAACCCGGACATCCTCCTGTGCGATGAGCCTACCGGGGCGCTGGACTACAATACCTCCAAGGAGATTCTCAGGCTGATCGAGACGGTGAACCAGCGCTACGGCAACACCGTCATCATGGTCACCCATAACGATGCCATCAAGGATATGGCAGACCGGGTGGTACGCCTCAGGGACGGTGTGATTCGCAGGGAGTACCGCAATGAGCACAAGCTGCCTGTGGAGCAGCTGGAATGGTAAGGGGCGGCGTATGAGAAATCCGTTGCGAAAGCGCCTGCTGCGGGAGCTGCGGGAGGAGCTGGGAAAGTATCTGGTCATTTTCCTGCTGTTGAGCCTGACCATTGGGCTGATCTCCGGCTTTGACGTGGCAGACGGCAGCATGATCGCCGCCTATGACGAGAGCTTTGAGAAATACAACATTGAGGACGGCAATTTCCGGGTGGCGCAGCCCCTGAACCGCGCCCAGATCAAGCTGATTCAGGCCGAGGGGGTGAAGCTGTACCCGCTGTACAGCGTGGATGATGCACTCACCAACGAAAGCACCCTGCGGATCTATGAAAACAGGGACGAGGTGAACCTTGTCTGCGTGATGAAGGGGGCGCTGCCCTCTGCGCCGGACGAGATTGCCGTTGACCGCATGTATGCCGATAACCGGAGTATCACCGACGGAAAACGGCTGGACATCGGGGACACCCTTTCCGACGGGCAGCGGGAGTGGAGAGTCACCGGGCTGGTCGCCCTGTCTGACTACAGCTCCCTGTTTTCCGGCAACAGCGACGCCATGTTTGACGCAGTGCAGTTCGGCGTGGGCGTGGTGACGGAGGAGGGCTTTGCCGCCTTCGGCAGGGAGGAGACGGATTTCCGCTACGCATGGAAGTACAACCGCCCTCCCGCAGACGAGAGCGAGGAGCGGGAGCGTGCCGAGGCGCTGATGAAGGTTCTGGCCGCCGAGACGGAGCTGGAGGACTATGTTCCCCGCTACGCCAATCAGGCGATTCAGTTCACCGGGGAGGACATGGGCAGCGACCGGGCGATGATGATGATTCTGCTGTATATCATCATTGCCATCATGGCCTTTGTCTTTGCAATCACCATCAGCAATACCATCTCCAGAGAGGCCAACGTCATCGGCACCCTCCGGGCCTCCGGCTACACCAGAGGGGAGCTGGTGCGCCACTACATGACCCTTCCGTTGCTGGTGACGCTGGCAGGCGCACTGGTGGGAAATGTGCTGGGCTACACCTTCTTTAAGGATTTCTGCGCCGGGATGTACTACGGCAGCTACAGCCTGCCCACCTATGTGACCCGGTGGAACGCCGATGCCTTCCGAAAAACCACCATTGTCCCGCTGGCGCTCATGGCTGCGATTAACTACTGCATCCTCACCGGAAAGCTGACGCTCTCCCCGCTGAAGTTTCTGCGCCGGGATCTGAAGCGCCGCCCCCGGCAAAGAGCCTTCCCCCTCAGCCGCCGCATTCCCTTTTTTGCCCGTTTCCGGCTGCGGGTGATTCTCCAGAACAGGAGCAGCTATGCCATGCTCTTTGTGGGGATTCTCTTTGCCAATCTGCTGCTGATGTTCGGACTGGGACTGCCGGACTGTCTGGACAACTATCAGGCATCCATTGAGCAGAACATGCTCAGCAGCTATCAGTATATCCTCACGGTGCCCCTCAGCGCCATGGACGAGAGCCGCAAGCTGAAAAGCCTGCTTTCCATGCTGCAGTTCCGCTCCGGGGTGGAGACAGAGCACCCGGACGCAGAGCAGTTCACCGCCTATACCCTGAAAACCCTCCCCGGTGCGGCACGGGAGGAGGAAGTGATGCTCTACGGCGTGCAGCCGGACAGCCGCTATATCCCTATTCAGGCGCAGGGGGACGAGGTATACATCTCCTCCGCCTATGCGGACAAGTTCCTGCTGGAGCCGGGGGACACCATCACGCTGAAGGAGGTCTACGAGGACGACACCTACACCTTCCGCATTGTGGGCGTGTACGACTATATGGGCGCTCTGGCAGTGTTTATGTCTCAGCAGGCCGCCAACGAGCGGTTCGATCTGAGAGCGGACTACTTCAGCGGATACTTCTCCGCCACGGAGATTACGGACATCAACCAGAAGTACATCGGAACCGTCATTGACATGAACGCCCTGACCAAAATCTCCCGCCAATTGGATGTGTCCATGGGCAGCATGATGTATCTGGTGGACGGCTTTGCCGTGGTCATTTTCCTGATACTGATCTATCTGCTCAGTAAGCTCATGATCGAGAAGAATGCCCAGTCCATCTCCATGACTAAAATACTGGGCTACACCAACAGGGAGATTGCAGGGCTGTACCTCCTGTCCACCTCGGTCATGGTGCTGCTCTTCCTGCTGGTGAGTATACCGGTGATGTACCGGGTGCTGGTGGTGCTGTTCCGGGTGATGATGATGCAGGAGATGACAGGCTGGATTCCCCTGACCATCAGCAAAGCGGTCTATGTGAAAATGTTCCTGCTGGGCGCAGGCTCCTATGCAGTGGTAGCCGTGATGGAATACCGCCGTATCCGTGCAGTGCCCATGGATGAGGCGCTGAAGAATGTGGAGTGAAACGATGAGAACGAGAACAGATACAAAACCCCTTGCCCTGCTGCTGTGCGCCTGCCTGCTGCTGGGGCTGCTCTCCGGCTGTGGTGAGACAAAGCAGGCGCAGTCCCAGAGCGCCGGAGATACGCTGGACGACGCCGAGAGCGTCCAGCCCATGGACGCCTCTGCCCCCTCCGCCCCTGCGCAAAACAGGGAGGAGACCGTCTATGTCAAAGCCACCCCGGACGGCACCGTGGAGAGCATTACCTCAGAGGTGTCGCTGAAGGAGACGGGAGAGGCGGAGCTGGTGCGGGACGTGTCCACACTGAGGGACATCCGCAACACGGTAGGAGATGAGGAATACCTTCTGCTGGAGGATGGAACGCTTTTGTGGGAAAACCACGGAGAGGACATCCACTACAAGGGAACCGCCTCCGGGGAGCTTCCGGTTTCCGTGAGAATTACCTGCTGGCTGGACGGGGAGGAGATTGCCCCGGCAGAGCTGGCAGGCAGAAGCGGAGATGTGCGCATCCGCTTTGACTACGACAACCGCACCCGGCAAACCGTGTCCACACAGGACGGCGAGGTGAGCGTATGCACTCCCTTTGCGGCGCTGACCATGGCAATGCTGCCGGAGGAGCATTTTACCGACGTGGAGGTGAAAAATGGCCGGGTGATGGAGCTGGACGGGGAGAGCGCCGTGATCGGCCTTGCCCTGCCCGGCCTGTCCCAGTGCCTGAGCCTGTCCGAGTTTGAGCCAACGGAGGAGCTGGAGCTGCCGGAGTATGTGGAGCTGAGCGCCCATGCCACGGAGTTCACACTGGATTTCACCGCAACTGTCCTCACACCGGGTCTGCTGGATGAGCTGGAAACAGAGGATTTGGATAAGCTGGACGAGCTGCGGGAGGACATGGAGAAGCTGCAGGATGCCACTGACGAGCTGACGAAGGGTGTGGGCGAGCTGGCAGAGGGAGCCGGGGAATTTGGCGGCTACCTCAAAGAGTATACCGGCGGCGTAGCGCAGGTCAGCGACGGGGCACAGGCGCTGGCGCAGGGCTTAAAGACGCTGGACGATGAGCTGTCTGCATTGTCGGGAAAGATGGAGGAGATCAGCAAATCTCTGGACTGCCTGTCAAAAGCGGATTGGAAGGAAATCGCAAACGCTCTGGGACTGGAACAGCTCACCCTGCCCGACGGCACAAAGATCAAACTGTCCGAGGTTCAGGCGGCTGCTGAGGCGCTGGCAGGGGAGGAATCCCGGCTGAAGGACAGCCTTGAGGCGCTGAAAGCCGGGGCAGGGCAGTGGGAGGCGTATGCCGCCGAAGCCCAGAAGTACGCTGAAAACGTGGCACAGGCGGTTCAGGCAATCCCCTCCGATCTCACCGGACAGGTCAACCGCACCGCAAGAGAACAGGTCAGCGCCGCCCTTCAGGAGCGGGGACTGACGGAGGAGGAAATCAGCGCCGTGGTCTCCGGCATTGACCTCTCCCAGCTCACCGACCCGGTGGACGATGCCCGAAGGGCGCTGGAGGCGCTTCCCGCCCCGGAGCTGCCCGACGCCCTCCCGGACGGAGAGAGCGTGCGCAGCCTGATAGAGGGAATGCAGGAGCGCATGAGCCTGCTTCACGGCGCAGCGCAGGCGCTGAAGCAGCAGGCAGGCAAGCTGTCTCAGGCGGAGACCGCCGGGGCGGCAGTCAGGGCTTTGACCGGAACCGATTTTGAAGCCCTCAACCCGGCGCAGGGCACAAAGCAGCTCATAGAGGGCGTTGACCGGCTCTGTTCCGGCGCAAAAGCCCTGAGCGACGGCGTCAGCGCATTGAAAACCGCAGGCAGCGCCCTGAACAAAGGCTATTCCGCTCTGAGCGAGGGCGTGGATGCCCTGAAAGAGGGCGTAGAGAAGTACAACGAGGAGGGCATTTCGGAGCTGACCGGTCTCACCGGGGAGAGCTACCGGAACCTTTTGCGGCAGATCAGGGGACTGAAGGAGACGGACGACAGCTATCACAGCTTCTCCGGTCTGGCAGAAGGGACAAAGGGCAGCGTCAGGTTCATCATTGAGACGGACAAAATCGGCTGAGTATGGCATTACAGTCTGAATCATTTCCATCCCCCTGAGGAAACAGGCGGGGAAGAGCGTCCCAACAGGACAATCTTCCCCGCCTTTCCTTCAGGCTTATTTCGTGATTTTCACGCTCTTGGCGGTGCTCCAGGCTGAATATACATTCTTGCCGGAGACGGTCTTATAGCTGCGGATGCGGACGTAATAGATCTTGCCCTTGCTCAGAGCGCTGACTGCCTGAGAGACAGCCGCTGCCTTCTTGACGGTGACAGCCTTGTTGCCGCTCTTGAAGCCCTTGTCGGTGCTGTACTGGATTTGATACCCGGTGACGCCGGAGAGCTTGTTCCAGCCCACAGTCATAGTCTTGGTCTTGCTGTTTTTCACACCGGACAGCGTGGGCGTTGCCACACAGGTCAGGCGCTTGCCTGCGGTGTCGTAGCCGCTGGTATAGGCTTTGCCGTCCTTGCTGATGCAGCGGAC
>CAJOOV010000128.1 GCA_905236265.1 uncultured Oscillospiraceae bacterium
AAAGCCCCATATCCCAGAAATCCAGACTGACGTTGAAGGGTGCGTCTCCAAAATTGAAGAAGCCGACGGCGTATTCTCCGCCGCACAAAGGACGCACCAGCACGAAGGCATCCGGGTTGCCGTAGACCTCCAGCTGATAACAGCTTCTCCCCTCCGGGTCCTGATTGATGGCGATGATCTCCGGGTTGGTGATGATCTCCTTTGCCTTCGGGGACAGGGAGCGGATGTCGCTGCCCAGAATGAGCGGGGCATTCATCATCGCCCAGAGGGAAAAATGGGTCTGGTACTCCTCGTCGGTGCAGCCGCCCATGGAGGTCTCCGGGTTCATGCCCTTACCGTACATCCCCACCACCAGCATATCCATGTCGTTGAAGCAGCCGGGGGCATTGCAGTGCTGCATCTCCAACTGGGAGCGGGCAATGCGTTCAATGGATGACCATGCGTCCTGAATGTCCACAGTGGAGCGGAAGGAATGGGCGCCGGTGGAGCGGATCCACTGATGGACATTTTCCGTACCCCACTGACAGGCGGCCAGCAGGATGTCCCTTCCGGTGCTGCGCAGCGCCATGCTCATCCGGCGGTAGAGCATGGGCGTTGTCTGGGAGCCGGGGCGGTGGCAGTTATCGTATTTCAGATAGTCCACCCCCCACTTGGCAAACTGTTTTGCATCCTCAAACTCATGTTCAAAGCTGCCGGGATGCCCGGCGCAGGTGCGCACGCCGCAGCAGGAGTAGATGCCAAATTTCAGGCCCTTACTATGCACATAATCCGCAAGGTCTTTCATGCCGCAGGGGAATTTCACCGGGTCAGGCACCAGCCGTCCCCCCTCGTCCCGTTCCTTTTGACTCCAGCAATCGTCCAGTATCAGGTATTCATATCCGGCTGCCAGCAGCCCCTGCTCCACCATGGCATCCGCTGTGGAGCGAACCAGCTCGTCGTTGATCTGGTCATAAAATGTGTTCCATGTATTCCAGCCCATAGGGGGAACCATTGCCAAAGGTTTGATACTCATGGGGACGTATATCCTTTCTCCGATTCACGTTTTCGGTACTCTGTGGGGCTGATCCCCTTGGAGCGGGTAAAGAAGCGGGTGAAGTTCAGCGGCTCATCGTACCCCACCCGGCTGCCCACCTCCTGTATGCTCAGCTCTGTCTCCCGCAGCAGGCGGCAGCTCTGCTCCAGACGGACATTCATCAGATATTGCTGGGGGGAGATGCCCATGTGCCGCCGAAACAGAGTGGAGAAATAGCTTCGGGTGAAGCCGATATACGCCACAATGTCCGCCACGGTAATGGTGGCATAGTTATAACGGATAAAATCCACACTGCGCTGGACATAGACCTCCGGGGCATACTCGTTTCTCCGCTCCGTGCGCTGCTCCGGGGTCTCCGTGGCCTCAAGGGTCAGGGAGAAGAACTCCATGAGAATCCCCCGGCGGTAGATGTCCCCCACCATGTTCATCTCCGGCTTTTCGTGCAGTCGCAGCACCAAATCGAAAAAACGGCTCATTTCCGCAAAGGAGTCCAGCACATACACGCCCTCCTGAAAGCCCATTTCCCGGGAAATCCAGTCCGCTTTTGACCCGTTATAAGTGACCCAGCAGTAGACCCACGGGTCAAAGGGGTCGGCAATATACTCCGCCACCTCGTTGTCCTTGAGCAGAAAAAGCTGCCCGGCGTGGGGATGGAAGGTTTGTCCATTGACGCAGAGGGTGCCCTTTCCGTCGCTCACTGCGTGGAGATGCCAGCAATCCCGCAGCTCCGGGCCGTAGTGAACGCCGGGGTCGCAGCGTTCCATGCCGCTGGCCACCAGACACAGCTCCCCCTCCTGCTCATGGTCGTATTCCAGACAGTGATAGAAACGGTTTCGCCTCGCCGTGTCTCTGTGCTTCATGCCTCAGCCTCCACTCTTTTCACAATATGGTAAGGAAACGGTAACACAGGAACCGGGCAAAGTCAATGCTCCCTGCCTGCCCGAAAAGGGGTCAGAGCCGAAGCTCTGACCCCTTTTGCGTAAGCGGCAAGCTCACTCCTCAGCGAGGATTTCATTCATCTGCGCCGCCATATCCCTGCAAACCTGCTCCATGGTGGAGGGGTTCTGCCATGCGGGGATGAAGCCCTCGGTGAACAGGCTCTCCCAGCGGGTGGTATAGCGGGAGGCGGGATGCTGGATCAGGGTTCCGTTCTCCTCCACCTTCAGGAAGGCGGAGATGTCCATGCCCTCGAAGGCAGTGGGGAAGGCGTCAGAGGCACCCTTGAAGCCGCTCATGGTCACGCCGTACTCAGACTGCTCCCTCTGTCCCTGCTCGGAGCAGAACCATGCAATCAGGTCATAGGCCGCCTGAGGGTCGGCCACGTTCTTGTCGGCAGCCCAGCCAAGGCCGTTGTACAGAGAGCAGCGCTCGCCGGGGTCAGCCTGACCGTTGCCGTTGGCATCGTTGTAGGGAATCTCCGCCCATGCGTAGTCTGCGGAGTTTTCGGCGGTGTAGAAGGTGTTGACCATCCAGGAGCCCTGCAGCATCATGCCCACCTTGCCGCTGAGGAAGAGCACATCCGGGTCAGTGTCCGCCATGGTGCCCTGATCGGGCATACAGGGGAAGAGGTTGTCTGCCAGCCATGTCATGCCTGCAATGGTGTTGGCATCGTCCATGCCGGAGGTCTTCTTGTCGTCGCTGAGCAGGTAGCCGCCCCAGTCGTAGATGAAGTTATACCAGCCGTCCTGTCCGTCGTTGGTGTTCATGGCCGTGCCGTACACGCCGTCAGCCTTGCCCGCCTCAGTGATCTTTGCGGCAGCGTTTGCGTAATCCTGCCAAGTCCAATCATCCGTGGGATAGTCCACACCGTACTTGTCAAACACGCTCTTGTTGTACAGCAGAGCGATGGTATCGTGATCCTTGGGCAGGGCATACTGATGACCGTCGTTGCTGTAAATTGCGGTAATACCCTCGTAGTAGTTGGACAGGTCGGTGCTCTCGTCTGCGGCAATGTACTCGTCCAGATTCAGCAGGACATCTGCCTCCATGTACTTCTGCGCCTCGTTGATGTGCATCCAGAACACGTCCGGAAGCTCTCCGCCGACCACACCGGCCTCCAGCAGCGTCCAATACTCGTTCCATGAGATTACGTTCACCTTGACCTTCACGCCGGAGGTCTCGCTCCACTCGTCGGCAATCTTCTGGATGCCAGCCTGCTGGTTGGAGTCCCAGATGACCACCTCAAGGGAATCTGTTTTGTAGCCTGTGGCGGTGTCAGCGCCGTCGGCGGCTGCCGCCGCTTGTGTGCCTGTGGCCTCGCCCCGTGCCTCTCCCCCGCCGCTGCAGGCTGCCAGTGAGAAGAGCATGGCCAGAGCCAGCATCAGGGAAATCAGTTTTTTCATGGTTTTTTCCTCCTCTGTTTGTTTCATGGGTTGCTTCTGATGGGATTATCATAGCAGTCCGGAGGAGCAAAGTGGATAGCGCAGGGTTCTTGGGATATAGCAAAATGTTCTCTGCCGCTGGGACTTCTGCCCTCAAAGCGGCGGCGGCTGCCTGCGGCATAGCAAAGGCAGGAAAGCAGCCCCAAATCAAAAGAACACCGAGCCGCCGGAAGCGTCAGCGGTTCGGTGTCTGTTTACAGGCCAAATCAGTTCAGGTACTTTGTAAAGAAGTCAGCCAGCTTGTCAAAGGGAATGGCACCCCTGCCTCCGCCGTCATAGAGATCCGTGTGGGATGCGCCGGGGATGATAAGCAGCTCCTTATTCTCTGCATAGCTGCTGTCCTTTACCATATTGGCATAGGCGTCCCTGCCAAAGTAGCAGGAGTGGGCGGCGTCGCCGTGCATCACCAGAACAGCGCTGCGAATCTCATTGGAGTATTGCAGAATGGGCTGGTTCAGGAAGGACTCGCAGCCAATCACATTCCAGCCGCCGTTGGAGTTGAGAGAACGGGCATGATAGCCGCGGCTGGTCTTATAGTAGTCATAGTAGTCCTTCACAAAGAAGGGCGCATCCTCCGGGAGCGGGTCAATCACGCCGCCCCCCAGCGCATACTCCCCCGCCTTCAAATCCTCCAGACGCTGGGCGCACATGGCGGCACGCTTCTCGTACCGGGCCTGCTCGCTGTCCTCTGCGTCAAAGTAGCCTTTGGCGTTGACCCGTGTCATATCGTACATGGTAGAGGCAACTGTCGCCCGAATGCGGGTATCCAGCGCAGCGGTGTTCAATGCCATGCCGCCCCAGCCGCAGATGCCGATGATGCCGATCCGGTTCGCATCCACCTGCGGGCAAAGGGAGAGATAGTCCACCGCTGCCATGAAGTCCTCGGTATTGATGTCGGGAGAGGCCATATAGCGCACGTTCCCGCCGCTCTCTCCGGTAAAGGACGGGTCAAAGGCCAAGGTCAGAAAGCCCCGCTCCGCCATGGTCTGGGCATACAGCCCGGAGCACTGCTCCTTCACTGCGCCGAAGGGACCGCATACGGCAATGGCAGGGAGCCTCCCCTCCGCACCCTTTGGCGTGTACAGGTCAGCCGCAAGGGTGATGCCATAGCGGTTGACAAAGGTGACCTTGCAGTGCTCTACCCTATCGCTCTTGGGGAAGGTCTTGTCCCACTCCTGCGTCAGCTTCAGCTCTTCCTTTCGGATCATCGTTCTTACCTGCCTTTCTCATATCGCAATTGTGTTCAAATCATAGACAAAGCCCGATGAACTTTGTATACAGTCTGTTCTTTTGTCCCTGACTGTATTATATCCCCTTGCCACGGCCTTTGCCAATGGTTATAATGAATATCATACTATTCTGTTTTTGAATATCACAGAGAGGAGAGAAGCCCTGTGGAAATCAGAACCCTGCGCTATTTTCTTGCAGTGGCCCGTGAGGAGAACATGACCAGAGCCGCCGAGCTGCTCCACGTCACCCAGCCCACCCTATCCAAAACCTTGAAGGCGCTGGAGGAGGAGCTGGGCAAAAAGCTGTTTACCCGTCACAGCTTCAGCATCGCCCTCACGGAGGAGGGTGCCCTCCTGCGGGATCGGGCGGAGGACCTTATCACCATGGCGGACAAGATCGAAAAGGAGTTTCTGTCCCTGGACGACATCACCGGCGGCGAGCTGTATTTCGGCCTTGCGGAATCCTATCAGATCCGCTATCTCGCCCGGGAGCTCCGTGTCCTGAAGGAGCAGTATCCAGGACTTCGATACCACATCACCAGCGGCGACACGGAGCAGGTGACGGAAAAGCTGGACAAGGGCCTGCTGGATTTTGCCGTCCTGTGCGACGCCCCCAACACCCGAAAATACGAGTTCATCGAGTTTCCGGAGGGCGACGTCTGGGGCCTCATCCTCCCCGCGGACGCGCCATTGGCACAGAAAGATGCGATCCAAATCGATGATCTTGCCGGCCTGCCCCTG
>CAJOOV010000129.1 GCA_905236265.1 uncultured Oscillospiraceae bacterium
GCCTGAGCGTTTTCGTAGGTCACGCTGCGGTCGGAGGGGTCAAGGCCGATGTCCCGGAAGTGTACCGAAACCGCCTCCCCGATGTCCACCCGGCGGAAATCCGTGCCCAGACACTCCGCCAGCTTGGTGGCGTTGTCCCGTGTGCGGTCAGTGGTGCCGAAGCAGGGCATGGTAACGCAGAGGATGTCCGAGGCAGGGCGATGGAGCATGTTCATGGCATTGGCGGTGATGAGCAGCGCCAGCGTGGAGTCCAGACCGCCGGACAGCCCGATGACTGCGCAGGCGGCATGGGTGTGCTCCAGACGCTTGCGAAGCCCCAGAGAGGCGAGGGTGAAGATCTCCTGGCACCGCTCCGAGCGGTGGGCGGCGTCGGAGGGGACAAAGGGACTTGCCCCCACCGGGCGGGTGAGCGCAGTCTCCTCCACCGGGAGGTGGAAGGACACCTCGTCCACGGCGCAGTCCGAGTCGTTGGGATAGGTGGACATGCGCCGGCGCTCAAAGGCCAGCTTCTCCACGTCGATCTCACTGACGGTAAGCCCGGTGGAGAAGCGGCGCTGGGCCAGAAGAGCGCCGTTTTCCGCAATCAGGTCGTGTCCCGCAAAGACCAGATCCGTGGTGCTCTCCCCCTCCCCGGCATCGGCATAGACATAGCCGCACACCAGCCGGGCGGACTGCCCGGTGACAAGGCTGCGGCGGTAGTCCGCCTTGCACACCGTCTCGTCCGAGGCGGAGGGGTTGAGCATCACCGTGGCCCCTGCGGCGCACAGATTCACGGAGGGGGGATTGCTCACCCACAGGTCTTCGCACAGCTCCACGCCCACGCACAGATTAGACAGCTCCTCACAGCGGAAAATCTGGTTCGGGTTCAGATCCACTTGCTGTCCGCAAAGCTCCACCGTCCCGGCGTAGCCGTCGGCGGCGGCGAACCAGCGCCCCTCGTAAAACTCGCTGTAGCTGGGAATGTGGCGCTTGGGCACAAGCCCCAGCAGAGCGCCGTCGCAGATCACGGCGGCGCAGTTGTAGAGGTGGCTGCGGTGGGCGGGCTGGACAGGCAGCCCCACCACGCACAGCAGCCCCAGCCCCTCGGAGGCGGCGACAACCTGCTCCAGCGCCTGCTTCGCCCCCTCCAGCAGCGTGGGCTGCAAAAACAGGTCGGCGCAGGTGTAGCCGGTGAGTCCCAGCTCCGGGAAGCAGAGCACCCTGACCCCCTCGGCGGCGGCCTGATACATCAGCTCAATGGTCTGCTGTGCATTATATTTACAGTCTGCCACCCGGATGGCCGGGGTGGCGGCGGCTATTTTTACGAATCCGTCTCTCATGAGCGTGGCTCCCTTCCTGATTCACTGAGCCTTATTGTAACCGATTGACCGGGGAGAAGCAAGAAGGACGGGCAGAAAATGCCGGAAACTATTGCAATTGTGAAGCTATTGTGAGATAATCAACTATCTTATCATGGGTGCTTGTGCCCGCAAAACAGAGAGGAGGCTGCGCTGTGAACGAAAAGCTGAACCGTATTTTGGAACCCAGAGGCAAGGCTTATCTCATTTTACTTGTGGCCTTTTCCGCCGTCACCTGCTTTCTGCATCTGAAAATCGGACTGACAGAGCTGGGACTGACGGCGCTGGTGCTGGTGTACTACCTGATTACCCGCCGCCGCCACCGCAGGGAGGCCACACGGTATATTGCCGGCGTGACCGGGAGCATTGATGCCGCCAGCCGGGATACCATGGTGAATTCCCCCTTCCCCATGGTGATGTTCCAGCCGGACAGCGGGGATATTATCTGGACGAACGACCGGTTTCTGCAGATCGCCGGAGACCGGGAGCATCTCTTTGACACGAAGATCGATGCCGCCGTTCCCGGCTTTACCACCAAGTGGCTGACGGAGGGGGAGAGCCGGTGCCCCTCGGAGTATGTGCTGGACGGGAAGAGCTATCTGGTGATGGGACACATCACGCAGGTGGGCACGGACAGCGAGGAGGAGATTGCCACTACCTACTGGGTGGACATCTCCCAGCTTGCGGAGATTCGGGAGCGGTTTTACAACACCCGCCCCGTGGTGGCCATTGCGCTGATTGACAACTATGAGGATCTGATCCGCAACACCAACGACAAGACCCGCTCCGCCCTGCGCTCCGCCGTGGAGGACGAGATCACGGCGTGGTACCAGTCCTGCGGCGGGCTGTTCTGCCGCTACGACCGGGAGCGGTATCTGTGCGTATTCGAGGAGCAGTATCTGGAGCAGTTCCAGAAGGGGCGCTTTGCCGTGCTGGATGCGGTTCACCGGGTGGTCAGCCCCAACGGCATCAACGCCACCCTGTCCATCGGCATCGGTATGGACTCCTCCTTCGGGGAGATGCTGGACTTTGCCTCCCTTGCCATTGAGATGGCACTGTCCAGAGGCGGCGATCAGGCGGTCATCAAAAACCGCTTCAACTTCGAGTTCTACGGCGGGCGCACCAAGGAGAGCGAGCGGCACACCAAGGTGAAAAGCCGGGTCATGTCCAACGCTCTGGGCGAGCTGCTTCAGGTGTCCTCCAACGTGCTGGTCATGGGGCACCGCTCGGCGGATCTGGATGCGGTGGGTGCTGCCGTGGGTGTTTGCGCCATTGCCAGAAAGCGGAATATCCCCGCCTTCATCGTGGAGGAGCCTTACAGCTATCCCGGCGACCTGATGAGCAAACGGCTGCGCTCCCTTCCGGAGTACGAGAACAGGTTCCTCACCCATCAGGACGCAGTGTTGCTGGTGGACAGCCGGACGCTGCTGGTGGTGGTGGACACCAACCGCCCGGATCAGGTCATTGACCGGGAGCTGCTGAAGCTGTGCAGCCGCATTGCGGTGGTGGATCACCATCTGCGGGCGGCGGACTATATCGCCAACGCCGCACTGAACTTCCACGAGCCATACGCCTCCTCCGCCTGCGAGCTGGTCACGGAGATGGTGCAGTATCTCATCGACCCCTCCGACCTGATGCGCATGGAGGCGGAGGCGCTGCTGGCTGGCATCGTGCTGGACACCAAGAGCTTCACCCTGCGCACCGGCGGGCGCACCTTTGAGGCGGCGGCCTTCCTGCGCCGCCGGGGGGCGGACACGGTGGAGATCAAAAAGCTGATGCAGAGCAATCTGGAGGACACCATCTCCAAATACGATGTCATCCGGGGGGCGAAGATGGTGCATGGCAATATCGCCATCTCCGCCACGGATAAGCCCGTGGGGCGGGTGATCGCCTCTCAGGCGGCGGATGAGCTTTTGAACGTGGCAGGGGCGGAGGCCAGCTTCGTCCTCTTCCCCGACGGGGATGCCACCATCATCAGCGCCCGCAGTGTGGGCGAGGTGAGCGTGCAGTTTATTCTGGAACAGCTGGGCGGCGGCGGCAACGCTGCGGCGGCAGGCGCACAGGTGAAGGAGTGCAGCGTGGACGAGGCGCTGCGCAGGCTGCAGGAGGCCATTGACGCCTATCTGGAACAATAAAACCATAGACTATCTCACAGACGGAGGTTATCAATATGAAAGTGATTTTGCAGCAGGATGTCCGGGGCAAGGGCAAGAAGGGACAGATGGTAGAGGTGTCCGACGGCTACGCCCGGAATTTCCTCTTTCCCAAGAAGCTGGCTCTGGAGGCCACCAAGGACAACGTGAACACCATGCAGCAGCAGGAAAAGGCCCGGAAGGAGCGGGAGCAGAAGGCACGGGAGGAGGCAGTCGCCCTGTCCGCCCGGCTGAAGGATATGCCCGTCCACGTCAAGGCAAAGGCGGGCACCGGCGGGCGGCTCTTCGGCAGCGTCACCACCAAGGAGATCTCCGTGGCGCTGAAGGAGCAGTACGGCGTGGACATTCCCAAGACCGCCCTGCAGTCCGACCCCATCAAGGCCTTCGGCGGCTACCAGATCAAGGCAAAGCTGGGCTATGAGGTGTCCGGCGTGCTCCATGTGTTTGTAGAGGAGGCGTAATGCCTCCCCTCTGCTATGGGCGGAGTGAATGATTCCCTGCGTTTGCGGAAAGGACGGTGAGAACCCATGCCTGAGCTGGACGAGCTTTTGCTGCGCCAGATGCCCCACTCCGACGCTGCGGAGCAGGCGGTGCTGGGCGCCATGCTCATTGACAGCCACTGTATCCCTCAGGTGATCGAACAGCTTCGCCCGGAGGATTTCTATACCCGCCAGCATATTGAGCTGTATCAGGCGATTTATTCCATGTTCTCCCTGTCCAAAAAGATCGATCCGGTGACCGTTCAGGAGCAGATGCGTCTGGACGGCACCTTCTCTGAGGAGAACACCAGAGGATTTCTGCTCCAGCTCATGGAGGTGACCCCCACCTCCGCCAATGTGATGGAGTATGTGGAGATTGTCCGGGACAAGGCGCTGCTGCGCCGGGTGGCGGCGGCGGCCGGGGAGATCAGTGCGCTGGTGGACGAGGGCACCGGCACGGGAGGCGACGTGCTGGAGGCGGCGGAGCAGAAGATCTATGCCATCCGTCAGGGCAGAGCCTTTCAGGGGCTGATTCCCATCTCCTCTATCACGGCGGATGTTTATGCCAGAATCGGAGAGCTGAGCGAGTCTGACCGGCCTGTGGTGGGCATTTCCACCGGGCTGATCGACCTTGACCGGATGATTAACGGCCTTGGCAATTCCGACCTGATTCTCCTTGCTGCCCGTCCCGGCATGGGCAAGACCTCCCTTGCCCTGAATATCCTGCTGGAGGCGGGAAAGCACTCCGGCAAGAGCGTGGTCTTTTTCTCACTGGAGATGAGCCGGGAGCAGCTTGTCACACGGCTGATCTCCGGGGAGTCCTTCCTGCCCAATACCAAGCTGACCACCGGGCAGCTGGAGGACGAGGACTGGGAGAAGCTGACCCTGGCCTGCCGCAGCCTGAACCAGACCTCCATTTTAATCGACGACAACCCCTCCCTCTCTGTGGCGGACATGAACGCCAAGTGCCGCCGGGTGGAGAATCTGGGGCTGGTGGTGATCGACTATCTGCAGCTGATGACCGCCGCCGGAGGGAAACAGAAATACGCCGGGGAGAGCCGCCAGCAGGTGGTGTCTGACATCTCCCGTGCGCTGAAGATTATGGCAAAGGAGCTGAACGTGCCGGTGCTGTGCCTGAGCCAGCTCAGCCGTGCCAACGAGAGCCGTTCCGATAAGCGCCCCATGCTCTCCGACCTGCGTGAGTCCGGCGCCATTGAGCAGGACGCAGACGAGGTGCTGTTCATCTACCGGGACGACTACTATAACGAGGACAGCGATGCCCGGAATCAGGCGGAGATCATCATTGCCAAAAACCGACACGGAGAGACGGGAAAGGTGATGGTGCAGTGGCTGCCTGAGTTTACCACCTTTGCCAACGTGGAATGGAAGCATCAGGAATGACAGAGGCGGTAAAGGCGTTCTGCCTCCGGGAGGGCTTTCCCCTTGCCGGGCGGCATATCCTCTGCGCCGTGTCCGGGGGCATTGACTCCATGAGCCTGCTCCACCTGCTCTGGCAGTGGCGGGAGCAGGGAGCGCTGACGCTCACCGCCGCCACCTTTGACCACCGGCTGAGAGCCTCCTCCGGGGAGGATGCCGCCTTTGTGGAGCGCTGGTGCAGGGCGCACCATATCCCCTGCCTCACCGGGGCGGGAGATGTGGCCGCATACGCAGAAAGCGCCGGGGAGACGGTGGAGCAGGCGGGGCGCACCCTGCGCTACCGGTTTTTGCAGCGCTCGGCGGAAACGGCGGGGGCGGATTGGATTGCCACTGCCCACAACGCCGACGACAACGCCGAGACCCTGCTGCTCCACCTGCTCCGGGGCACCGGGCTGCAGGGGCTGGGGGGCATTCCCCCAAGGCGGGGGAACATTATCCGCCCCCTGCTTGGGGTGAGCCGGGAGGAGATCGCCGCCTATGCCCGGCGCAATGCCGTCCCCTTCCGGGAGGACGAGAGCAACGCCGACACCGCCTACACCCGCAACTTCCTGCGCCACAGGGTGCTGCCTCTGCTGAGGCAGCAGAACCCGAACCTGACGGCCACCCTGTCCCGCACGGCGGAGAGCCTGCGCCGGGATGAGGCGTGCCTTGCCGCTCTCACGGAGGAGGCGGAGAAGGGGGGCGGGATGACGGCGCAGGGACTGAGGGGGCTGCCTGAGGCGGTTGCCCTGCGGCTGGTGCAGCGGCTGGCACAGCGGGCGTCGCCGGGGACGGTGCTGCCTTGGAGCCAGCGGGAGGCGGTTTTGCGCCTTGCCCGCTCCCCTGCCCCCTCCGGGCAGGTGAGCCTTGCAGGGGGGCTGGAGGCGGTGCGCAGCTACGATGCGCTGACCATCGCTCCAAAAGGGCAGGCGCAGTCCTTTGCCCCCTTCCTCCTCCGGGACGGGGAGGAGCGGTTCGTGCCGGAGCTGGGGGCGGTGTTTCACTGCCGCCGGGGAGAGGCGTTTTCCGCCCAGTGTCCGGGCAGGGTATACCTGCGGGGCGGGGGCAGAGCGCTGCTGCTGCGCCCCAGACAGACCGGGGACTGTATCCGGCTGAAAAACCGGGGCAGCAAGAGCCTGAAAAAGTGGATGATTGAGGCAAAGGTGCCCAGAGACAGACGGGGACTGGTGCCTGTCATCGAAATAGAGAGGAGCGTCGCCGCCC
>CAJOOV010000130.1 GCA_905236265.1 uncultured Oscillospiraceae bacterium
AAAAACTTCAAAGAAGCCTTGGAATACCTGATTGTCATAGCGCAAGCCCCCGCTTTATTTCTTCTTGGTTCATTCTAACACATCACGTTTTCCCGGTCAATCACCGGAAGCATCCTGCCCAAAATCCCCAATGAAACAGGCGTCCCCAAAGGAGAAGAACCGATAGCGCTCCCGCACAGCCTCCTCATAGGCGTGAAGCACATGCTCCCGCCCTGCAAGGGCGGAGACCAGCATAATCAGGGTGGACTCCGGCAGGTGGAAATTGGTCACAAGGGCATCCAGTACCTTAAAGCGATAGCCGGGATAGATGAAGATGTTTGTCCACCCGCCCCCGGAACGAACGGTACCGTCCTCGTTGGAGAAGCTCTCCACCGTGCGGCAGGAGGTCGTGCCCACGCAGACAACCCGTCCCCCCTTTTGTTTTGTCTCATTGATGATTTGAGCCGTTTCAGGAGGAATCAGACAGTATTCCGAGTGCATATCGTGGTGCTCTATGTCATCCACCTTCACCGGGCGGAACGTGCCGAGCCCCACATGAAGGGTCACATAGGCAAGCCTTACGCCCATAGCCTCAATCTGTTCCAGCAGCTCCGGGGTGAAATGCAGACCTGCAGTGGGGGCTGCGGCGGAACCGGTCACCTTGGAGTAGACCGTCTGATACCGCTCCTGATCCTCCAGCTCCTCCTTGATATAGGGCGGCAGGGGCATTTTTCCCAGCTGTTCCAGCTTTTCCAGAAAGATTCCCTCATAGTCAAAGCGAACCAGACGGTTCCCGTCCGGCAGTACCTCTGCAATCTCCCCACGCAGGGCGCCCTCGCCGAAGGAGAGTTTTGCACCCCTGCGCAGCTTTTTCCCCGGTTTTACCAGACACTCCCATGTCTTCTCCCCCCGGTCAATCAGCAGCAGCACCTCACATGCTCCGCCGCTCTCCCGCCTGCCGATCAATCTGGCAGGCAGCACACGGGAGTTGTTCATCACAAGGCAGTCGCCGGGGCGGAGAAAGGTGGGCAGGTCATAAAAATGATAATGGCCGATTGCGCCGCTCTTCCTGTCCAGCGTCATCAGCCGGGAGCTGTCCCGCTTTTCAAGGGGTGTCTGGGCGATCAGCTCCGGGGGCAGGTCGTAGTTAAAATCACTGGTTTTCAATGTGCATTCCTCTTTTTATCTGAATTATCCCGGATCATCCGGTCAAAATTAGCGGTAATTGCATCCGGGAAGTCTTGACGATGTAAAACGCCCGTGGTATCATAGGTAGGTAGTTGCAGAATAGAGGTGCGGTTTGCATCAGTACCGCTGCTGAGAGCGTCGCCGCTCCGTGAGGCAGGGGGAAAGGGTACGCCGCCGAAGGGGTTCGGAGACGGCGCCGGACTGCCTGGGCAGCAGGTGAACAGCCTGCTGACTGTCATCGGCAAGCTCTGATGGAGTGCTTCTGGTGTTGCGCTGGTCTGCTGTATCTATTTGCCCGTGGTGCGCACGGCTCATTATAGTACAGGATCAGCCGATTTTCAACGGGCTGATCTCTTTTTTTGAACACATCAGGGCAGCACTGCATAAACTGGGATGATGTCCCTTGTTCAGGAGGAATCGTTATGGAAAAGTATAAGGTTGGCGTTGTGGGCTGCACCGGCATGGTGGGTCAGCGTTTTGTCACGCTGCTGGAGAACCACCCGTGGTTTGAGCTCGTGGCTCTGGCAGCCAGCGCCCGCAGCGCCGGGAAAACATATGAGCAGGCAGTGGGCTCCCGCTGGCTGATGAAGACACCTATGCCGGAGCGTGTGAAGAAGCTGGTGGTTATGGACGCAGAGGCGGATATGGATGCCTTTTGCGACAAGGTGGACTTCACCTTCTGCGCCGTCAATATGAAAAAGGACGAGATCAAGGCGCTGGAAGAGGCCTATGCAAAGCATGAGTGCCCGGTGGTGTCCAACAATTCCGCAAACCGCCACACGCCTGACGTGCCCATGGTGGTGCCGGAGATCAATCCTGACCACATCAGAATCATTGATGCCCAGCGCAAGCGCCTTGGCACCAAGCGGGGCTTTATCGCCGTCAAGAGCAACTGCTCCCTGCAGAGCTATGTGCCCGCCCTGCATCCCCTGCGTGAGAAATACGGCCTGAAGAATGCGCTGGTTTGCACCTATCAGGCCATCTCCGGGGCAGGCAAAAACTTTGACACATGGCCGGAGATGGTGGATAACGTGATTCCCTACATCGGCGGCGAGGAGGAAAAGAGCGAGCAGGAGCCCATGAAGCTGTGGGGCAGCATTCAGGGCAGCGAGATTGTAGACGCAACGGAGCCGGCCATCACCAGCCAGTGCCTGCGGGTTCCTGTCTCTGACGGTCACATGGCTGCGGTGTTCTTCTCCTTCCCGGAGGGCGTAAAGCCTACGGAGGAAGAGATTCGCAAGTGCTGGGCGGATTACAGGGGCAGAGCGCAGGAGCTGGAGCTTCCCTCCGCACCGAAGCAGTTCCTCCATTATTTTGACGACCCCAGCTATCCCCAGACAAGGCTGCAGCGGGATCTGGAGGGCGGCATGGCGATTTCTCTTGGCCGTCTGCGTCCCGATACCCAGTATGATTACAAGTTTGTGGGTCTGAGCCACAATACCCTTCGCGGTGCCGCAGGCGGCGGTGTTCTGCTGGCGGAGCTGCTGTGCGCCGAGGGCTATATCGACCGAAAGTAACCCACCGCTTTTTTCGTTTATGAAAGGAGATTCCCCTCCCATGAAGACTCCCGTTTTTACTGGCTCCTGTGTGGCAATTGTCACTCCCTATAAGGCGGACGGCGTGGACTACGAAAAGCTGGGACAGCTCATCGAGTTCCACATTGAGAACGGCACGGATGCAATCTGTGTCTGCGGCACCACCGGCGAGGCATCCACACAGACCATGGATGAGCACATGATTACCGTGGAGTATGCCATTCAAAAGGCAAACCACCGGGTCAAGATCATCGCCGGAACCGGCAGCAACGACACCAATTCCGCCCTGATTCTCTCCCAGCACGCCGAGAGCGCCGGAGCGGACGGATTGCTGATGGTTACGCCCTACTACAATAAGGCCACCCAGAAGGGGCTGATTCAGCACTATACCTATGTGGCTGACCGGGTACATACCCCTATCATCCTCTACCATGTCCCCGGTCGTACCGGAACCAGCTTTAAGGCCAGCACCTACTATGAGCTTTCCAAGCACCCCAATATCAACGGCATCAAAGAGGCCAGCGGCAATTTCTCCCTGATCTCCCAGACTGTGGGGCTGTGCGGGGATGAGCTGAATCTCTGGTCCGGAAACGACGATCAGGTTGTTCCCCTGATGGCAATGGGCGGCAAGGGCGTGATTTCCGTGCTGGCGAATATCCAGCCCAAGGCGGTGCATAAGCTGGTTCACCTGTGTCTGGAGGGGAACTTTGCCGAGGCCGCAAAACTGCAGGGCAAGCTGCAAAAGCTGAACGATGCCCTGTTTATCGAGGTCAACCCCATTCCTGTCAAGACTGCCATGAACCTGATGGGTATGGATGCAGGGCTGTTCCGTTTGCCCATGTGCGAGATGGAAGAAGGCAATTTGGCTGCGCTGAAAAAGGTTCTCAGCGAGTACGGCCTGATCTGAGTGAGGTAGTGACCCATGCAAAAGATAGTGATTTCCGGCTGCAACGGAAAGATGGGCAATGTTGTGGAATCCATCTGCAGGGCAGACAGCGAAATTGAGATTGTCGCCGGGTTTGATGTGAATCAGGCGCAGCGGGACTACCCTGTTT
>CAJOOV010000131.1 GCA_905236265.1 uncultured Oscillospiraceae bacterium
AGACATCCACGCCCTTTGTGATCTCATATCCATTGAATCTGCTGTTGTGCTGGTAGCTGGTCATGGAGCGCAGGGGCTCGTCCCCATCGTCCTCGTCAAAGAAGCCCTGCTGCAAAAGCTTGACAAACTGAGGGTCGTTATAGTCCGCCTCAAAACCGTTGTAAAGCCTCTCCTGCGCCGCTTCAGCCTCCTGCTGCGAAGGCTCCTCCTCTGCTGACGGAGCTGTGGGTTCCTGCGCAGTCTCCGACGGCTGTTCCTCCGGTACGCTCTCCGGCTCAGCCGGTGAAGGAGCCTCCTGCGTCAGCGCAGGCAGCGGTTCCGCCTGCGTCTGCTCTTCGGTGGGTTCCTCCGTTTGTTCCTCTGTCGGCTCCTGTGCGGGAAGGGCAGCCTGCTCCTCATCCGAAGCCGGTGCAGCATCCTCCCCTTCCGGGACAGCTTCTTCACAGGACACCTCCGGGGTCTGCCCCTCCCCGGTGAACTCCTCCGCCGCCAATACCGGCACAGTACACTGTACCAGCAGTACAAAAGCCAGCAACAGGTTCAGCATTCTCTTTTGATTCATAAGCTCCACCTTTCGACTCTCTGTCTCCATGACTCAAACCTTCAAACGCCTATCAGCAGGCTGTGTATCACAAAATCCCGACCGGATCACATACAAGCTGCCCCGCTGAAAGCTCAGCTCCGCTGCCTCTCCGGGCAGGATCTCGTTGCTGACCGTGCGGGTATTCCCCCGATGAAGGGTAAAGCGCTCCAGCGGGTATTTTACCCCCTTCAGCGTCAGTCCCTCCACCGTTTCATCCAATGCAATCAGCCCCAGATAATGCGCCGGAGGCTGATTCAGAATCCGGTAATGACCCGGACGAAGCAGACGCACCTCGTTTTCCCCGTCAAGCAGCATCCCCTGAGCCTTTGCGGCTTCAATTCGCTCCAGCAGTCCCAGATTCGCCAGCAGATGATCCAGCCTGCCGCCGCTGCAGCCGGTCAGAATAATCTCTCTGCAGCCCAGCTCCAGCGCCTTGTCCACCGCCATCTCCATATCGGAGACATCCTTCTCCGGCGGAAGAAGAACGCTGGGCAGTCCGTCCGGGCATCCGCCGGAATCGTTATCACCCACATACCAGTCAGGTTTCAGACCCAAAGCCTCCAGCTTTCGTCGGCCTCCGTCGGCGCAGATGAGGACATCCCCGCTCTGCCCCGGTGCCAGACGCTGCACAGCAACGGCACCCTCTCCGGCGCCCACCAGTATGGCTCTTTGCTTCAACGGCTTCTGTTCTCCCATGGACGGTAATTCTCCTTTGCCTGCTGATACAGGCGGACATAGCTTTTGTGTCTTGACTCGGATACCTTTCCCGCCTGTACAGCCTCCAAAAGCCGACAGCCCCGCTCCTTCACGTGGGCGCAGTCCACAAAGGCACAGCCGTCCAGATAGGGGCGAAAGTCCGGAAAGCACTCTGCAAGCTCTGCGGGGTCGTCACAGGGCTCCCGCTGTTCCTCAAAGGAGGCAAAGCCGGGCGTATCCGCAATCAGAACATCCCCCGGCAGCCGATACAGCTCCACATGCCTTGTGGTATGCCGTCCTCTCCCCAGCTTTGCACTCACCTCTCCTGTGGGAAGGCGGAACTGGGGGGCAAGGGCGTTTAAAATGCTGGATTTTCCTACGCCCGTATTCCCTGTCAGGGCGGACACCTTGCCGGAGAGAATCTCCCTGAGCTGCTCCATGCCCTGTCCGGTGGCTGCGCTGCAGCAGACCACCGGAAACCCGGCGCCCCGGTACAGCTCCGCCAGCTCGGTAGCCGGAGAGAGATCCCACTTGTTCCACACCAGCACCGCTTTGCACCGTTTCTTTTCGGCAAGTGCGGTGAGACGGTCAATCAAAAAGGGATCTGTCACCGGAATCGCACCAGAGGCAACAATCACAAGCTGCTCCAGATTGGCCACAGCTGGGCGGTCAAAGGAGTTGAGCCGGGGCAGGATCTCGTCCAGCGCCCCTTCCTCTGCATTGATCCGGGTGACACTCACACGGTCTCCTACCAGCGGCTTCGCCTTCTGATAGCGCAGCCTGCCTCTGCCACGGCAGCGCAGCAGCGCCCCCTGACAATCTACATCATAAAAACCGCTCAATGAGCGTACAATCACACCTGTCATCACTGGGAAATATTCACACAGTCAAAGTTTTTGGTCTGAACGCCGTTAATCATCACCACAATATCGTCAATCTCTCCCTGATAAACGGAGGAGACCTGTTTTGCGGAGATGGGGCAGGAGAGGTTCATGATTGTCTCCCCGTTCACCGTAACAGTCACAGTGACATCAGAGACATCCTCTCCCTCTTCCACGGCAGAAAGCATCTCCTCTGTCAGCACATCCTCACTCACAGGCACAGTGACCTGATACACTGTCTCCGGTGTCTCAGGCTCCTGAAGCGAAGCATCCTGAACAGCCGGAAGCTCCTGCTGCTGGGTGACCTCCTCCTGCTCCTGCTCCTGTTCCTCTTCCTCGCTCTGCTCCTCCTCGTGCTGGCCTGAGCTGTAGGAGCCGTCGCTGACCTGCAGGTAGACAACTGCGTCCGGGTCAACGTCCGTATAAGCCTTAATGCTCTGATAAATGACCTTGCCTGCCTCCTCGCTGCTGGCTATGGTGATTACGGAACCGATTTCAATGCCAACCTGCTCCGCAGCCTCCCGCGCCTGATCCTCGTCCAGACCAATCAGCAGCGGCATACTGACAATCTTATTCTCCGGCCCTTTGCTCACATAGAGGGTGACGGTCTGCCCCTCCTCCAGAGGAGAACCGGCAATGGGATCCGTGGAGACAATCTGTCCCTCAGGAATCACATCCGAGAACACCCGCTCGGAATACTCCACCTGAACACCGTAGTCATTGACCAGCATGGCCTCGGCAGTGCGGTAGTCCTGATGGGTGAGGCTGGGCATATAAACGGAGTCCTCGATCTGGATGCCGGAGCTGATGACCACCTTAATCTCCGTCAGCTCTCCCTTTGCGCTGCTTCCACCGTCCGGGGACTGGGAAATAATTCTCCCCGATTCGATCTTATCGTCGAACTGTGCCTTGCTGCAGATGACCTCAAAATAGCCGCCGTATTCTTTGGCAATGGTCTCTTTTGCCTCGTCAATGGTGAGATTAACCAGATTTGGCACCACATGCACCTCAGAGGGACTGAGGATCTGGGAGAGGAAGTTCCGGTACAGCATAAACAAAAGCACGAAAATAACGCCTACAATGATGACCACGGCGCTGGTAAAAATCGCCTTCCGCTTCTTCCGGCGCTGTTCCTCCTCGATTTCCTCGTCCAGAACCGAGCTGATAACCTCCGTAGTGGGAACAGACTGAGTGGGCTGCTCCGCCGCTCTGCGCTGGGGCGCAGTGCGGACATTGCCGCTTCGCTCCGCTGCAGCGGAGACGGCTTTTCCCGTCCACGGGTCAGGGTAGGAGAACACCACAGAGGGATCCCTGCGAATCGTCTCCAGATCATTCAGAACCGCCTGCGCATCCGGGTAGCGCAGATCCAGTCTGGCACACATGGCACGCTTACAGATCTGCTCCATGCCCACCGGAATATCAGGATTCAGCGCTCTGGGGGATTCAGGGATTGCATTGATATGCTGCAGGGCGATGGACACAGGCGTATCCCCGTCAAAGGGCAGCCGATAGGTGAGCATCTCATAGAGCACCACACCTGCGGAGTAAATATCGCTTCTGGCATCCACCCGAAGCCCCTTTGCCTGTTCCGGGGAGACATAGTGGACGCTGCCAAACGCCTCCTGCGTCAGCGTCTTCTGGCTGTCCATCAGCCGGGCAATTCCAAAATCAGCTACTTTGACGCTTCCGTCCCGAAGCACCATAATGTTCTGAGGCTTAATATCCCGGTGTACGATTCCCCTGCTGTGGGCATGGCGCAGGGCGTGCATGATCTGATCCATAAAGTGGAGCGCCTCCTGCCAGCTCAGACGGCTTCCCCGCTTTTCCATATACTCCTTCAGGGTAATGCCCTCAATCAGCTCCATGACGATATAGTCCGCTCCCTCAAACTGTCCCACGTCATAGACGCTGACAATGTTCGGGCTGGAGAGCATGGCTACCGCCTGCGCCTCGTCATGAAACCGGCGGCGGATTTCGTCATCCATCATGAGGTTCTCATGCAGGATCTTGACCGCCACCATCCGGTTGAGCCGGTGGCACTTCGCCTTATAAACCACCGCCATGCCGCCTGTGCCGATCTGCTCCAGCAGCTCATAGCGATTATCCAAATATTTCCCGATGTATTGATCCATGGCAAGCCTTCCTTACTGTTCCGTCCCGTCCTGCAAGTCGATAACCACCACAGAAACGTTGTCCCTTGCGCCTTTTCCCAGCGCTGCGCTGACCAGACGCTGACAGGCATGTTCTACCGGGCCGTCCGTTATCCCAAACAGCAGCTCCCTGTCCGTCAGCTCATTGCACAATCCGTCCGAGCAAAGCAAAATCTGCTCTCCCGGCCGGATGCGATGGATAAACAGATCGCCTGCAATCCTTCGTTCCGTGCCGATGGCTCTGGTAATGATATTGCGCTGGGGGTGCGTTTTTGCCTGCTCCGGCGTTATGGTTCCCGCCCGAACCAGTTCCTCTACAAGAGAATGATCCTGCGTCATCTGGCGGATGCTGCCTGCTGATACGCAATAGCAGCGGCTGTCTCCCACATTGAGAATATAGGCATCCAGACCCAGAATCAGCACCGCAACCATGGTGGTGCCCATTCCCCTGCACTCGGCATGGGTAACGCTGTAGCGGTAAACCTCCTGATTGGCCTGTTCCAAGCCAAGGCGGATCAGCTCCTCCGGAGGGTGTCCCCCCTCCAGAAGCGTGCGGGCGAAAATATCCGCTGCCATTGCACTGGCAACCTCTCCCGCATTTGCGCCGCCCATTCCGTCACACACAATGCCGATCGTACGCTCGTCATCCGCATAAATATAGCATTTATCCTCATTCTGCCGGCGTACGCACCCCACATCGGTCATACTCCACGCTCTGATCTGCATTGTCGCACCAGCTCTCTTTCAGGATTCTCCCTCGCTCAGCTTCAGCGTTTTCCGTCGAAGCTGCCCGCAGGAGGCATCAATATCTCCGCCCAGCTTCCGCCGCACCGTAACCGTAACGCCCTGCTGTTCCAGACGCTGCTGAAACGCCTTTACCCGGCGGCTGGGCTTCAGGGGGCTTTCCCGGACATCGTTCAGCGGAATCAGGTTCACATGTCCCGGTACACCCTTCAGCCGTCTGGCCAGCAGATCCGCCTGCCAGTCGTGGTCGTTCACGCCGTCCACCATAGCATACTCATAGGAGATCCGCCTGCCGGTGGTCTCGAAATAGCGCTTGCAGCATTGGAACAGCCGGTCAACCCCCACTGATCGGTTCACCGGCATCAGCCGGGAGCGGGTCTCATCGTCCGGGGCATGAAGGGATACTGACAGAGTCAATTGTAACTGATAAGAGGCCAGTTTGTCAATTTTCTCTACCAGTCCGCAGGTGGAAAGGGAGATGTGGCGCATTCCGATATTAACGCCCTCCGGGTCGTTCACCAGCTCCAGAAAACGCAGCACGGAATCGAAGTTGTCCAACGGCTCCCCGATCCCCATCATAACAATATTGGAAATGGGCTGTCCCGATTCCTTTTGGACAAAAATAACCTGATCCAGAATCTCCCCTGCGCTGAGCCTGCGAACCAGCCCGCCAAGGGTGGAGGCGCAGAAGGCGCAGCCCATCAGGCATCCCACCTCACAGGAGACGCAGACGGTGTTGCCGTGGCGATAGCGCATCAGCACAGACTCCACGCAGTTCCCGTCCGCCAGCCGCCAGAGATATTTGATTGTGCCGTCCAGCTTCGAGACCTGTTTCCGCTCCACCTGGGGCACTGTCAGAATGCAGCGCTCACGCAGCGCCTGCCGCAGTGCTTTGGGCAGGTTGGTCATCTCCTCGAAGGATTCAACCCCCCGGTGCAGCCATTGAAAAACCTGTTTCTCCCGAAATGCGCTCTGACCCAGATCGAGCATGAGCTGCCGCAGCTCCTCTCGGGAACAGGATTTAATGTCAATCATATCGTTTCCTCAGCTTTGCCATAAAGAATCCGTCCGTGCCATGGATGTGCGGCCACAGGGTTATCATTCCGCTGCAGCTCCCCACCTTGGGAAGGGTAAAGGGCTCCAAATCAAACCCGCCGCAATCAGCAAGAAACGCCTGCACCACATCCTGATTCTCCCTGCGCAGCACGGTGCAGGTGGAGTAGAGCAGTACGCCGCCGGGCTTCACATAGCGGCTGGCATTGTCCAGAATATCCCGCTGAATGGAGGGCAGCGCCTGCAGCTGCTCCGGCTGCTTCAGGCGGATATCCGGCTTTTTTCGGATGATGCCCAGCCCGGAGCAGGGAACGTCCGTCAGGACAAGATCAAAGTGCTTCTCCATCGCAGGGTCAAACACTCTGCCGTCCATGGCGCGCTCAGTGATGCAGCACACACCCAGACGCTCTGCGGCAGTGCGAATGCGCTGCAGCTTCTTCTCCTGCAGGTCGCAGGCAAGGATGCTGCCCCGGTTTTCCATCATCATCGCCGCCCGGAGGCTTTTCCCACCGGGGGCGGAACAGACATCCAGCACATCCATCCCCGCTGCGGGGGCTGCGGCCAGCACCGCAAAGCGGGAGGCGGTATCCTGCACCTGAAACCACCCCTCCCGGAAGCTGTCCAGTTCTTCCAATGCGCCGGAGCCGGTGATAAAAAAACTGTCATTGAAAAAGGGGCTTGGCTCAACCTGTACCCCTTCCCTTTCCAGCCGATCCTTCAGCTCCTCGGGAGTTGTTTTCAGGGGATTGCAGTGAATCACCGTGGGAGGGCGGCTGTTATTGGCACGAAGCAGCGCCTCTACTCCCTCTCCCCCCAGCTCCTTGGCAAACTGCTCCACCAGCCATTGGGGATGGCTGCAGCGCACGCTGAGGCTGTCCGGCTGGGGCAGCGCCTCCCTGCGCCGGACAAAGCTGCGAAGCACGCCGTTTGCCAGACGGGTGGAGTTGGGGTTGCGGCTGTACCGCCGCACCAGCTCCACACTCTCGTTCACCGCAGCGGCATCCGGTACCCGCTCCAGAAAAACCACCTGATACATCCCCATCTCCATAGCCCAGCGCACCGCAGGCTCCAGCTTGCGGATAGGGACGGTGCAAAACACGCCCAGCCAGTAATCCAGCAGCATCTGATTCTGCTGCACACCGTAGCAGATATGGCTTGCCAGTGCGGCATCACGCCCGGAGAGCCGGGAGGCGGCAAGTGTGGAGGAGAGTGCGCTGTCTGACCACGCCCCCCGGCGCTGGCAGTTCACCAGAACCTGTAAAGCGGCATCCCTTGCGGAGCGGGGCTGTTCCCGTCGTGCCATCAGTTCTCTTCCTCTGAATAGACGAAGTTTTCCCACTTCAGGCGCATACCGATTTCCAGATTCTCCGGCAACAGTGCCAGAGCCACCTGATTGGTGCCGCCGGAGGCACTGTCCGTGCGCCGCAGCAGGGCATAATCTCCTGCAATCTCCTGTACAACGTAGCTTTTCGGGGAAAGATCCATCGTTTCACTCCTCACACAATCGGGTGTCCCCGCAGGTAATCCGCAGCGGACATTCTCTTCTTCCCTGCCGCCTGCACCTGCGTAATCCGAAGCAGCGTCCCGTCGCCGCAGGCGACAAGGATGCCCTCTTTGTCCGTGCCGGTTACGGTGCCGGGGCTTGCCGAAGTGGCAATGCCGGTCTCAGAAGCGGCATAGACCTTGAACTGCCGACCATTCAGCTGCGTGGAACAGGCAGGCCACGGGGTCAGCCCCCGCACCTGATTGTGGAGCTGCTTTGCGCTTTTGTTCCAGTCAAGAGGGGACAGCTCCCGTGAGAGCATGGGCGCATAGGTAGACTCCCCCTCGTTCTGGGGCACAGCGACGGCGTTTCCGGTTCCGATTGCCTGAACCGTCTCGCTTAGCAGCTCTGCTCCGAGGGCGGCAAGGCGGTCATGGAGGGTCTCCACGTTCTCCTCCGGGTCAATGGGTGTGGCTCTCTGGGCGAGAATGTCTCCTGCATCCAGCGCCTGTGCCATCTCCATAATGGTGACACCCGTCTCCGTCTCACCGTTCAGTATTGCCCAGTTTATGGGGGCAGCGCCCCGGTATTTGGGCAGAAGGGACGAGTGTACATTGATGCAGCCCAGAGGCGGCAGCTCCAGCACTTCCTTTGGCAGTATCTTGCCATAGGCCGCCACCACGATCAGCTCCGGCTCATAGGCGGCGAGCTTGCGCCACACTGCCTCCTCCCGCACCCGTTCCGGCTGCTCCACAGGGATGCCGTGGGCAAGGGCGCACTGCTTCACCGGCGGCGCTACCAGCTTCATCCCCCGGTTTTTCGGCTTGTCCGGCTGGGTATATACGGCGGCGATGGTGTGTCCATCGTCAATGAGCCGTTGCAGTGAGGGCACGGCAAAATCCGGCGTGCCCATAAAAACAATCCGCATTATTCCTCACTCCCCGCAGCCTCTTTTTCCTGCTGCTGAGCCGCCTCCATCTTCTCCAGCTCCTCGGCGCTGTAGGTGACATCGCACAGCTCGTCAAACAGATGGCCTTCCAGATGGTCGATCTCATGGCAGAAGCAGCGGGCCGTCAGCCCCTCCTCCTCTACCTCGAACCATTCGCCCTTCCGGTTCTGCGCCCTTACCTTTACCTTCATGGGGCGCTTCACCCAGCCGTAGCGTCCGGGAAGAGAGAGACAGCCCTCCCAGCCCTCCTGCTCTCCGGAGGTCTCCACAATCTCAGGATTCACCAGCTCGTAAATCTCTTCCTGCTCGTTCATAACCACTACCGCCCGGCGGAGAATCCCCACCTGCGGAGCGGCAAGACCTACCCCGCCGGATTCCAGCAGCGTCTGGCGCATATCACTCAGCAGCAGGGACAGCTTATGGTCAAATCTGGTCACGGGATGGCAGCGCTTATTCAGCACCGCATCCCCTTTTTCAATAATCTCCCGAATCATTTCTTGCTCCTCCTGTCTGTCAGTCCATGGGGTTCACATCGGCGGAAACGGACAGGTTCCGGTTCTGCCTGTCCTCCGATGCTGCCCGCAGCAAAGCGGCGGTCATCCGGCGCATATTCCGGTTACAGGTTCCGCATACCGTCACCCGATACCGGTAGCGTCCGTTCACCCGCACCACACCGGCGGGCGCAGGCCCCAGAATCCGGAAGGGTTCGTCCGCCATCTCTTTGCTCTGCTGCCATGTCTCCAGCCCGTTGCGCAATCGCAGACTGCCCCGCAGCACAGCGCCCTCCTCCGTTCCGGAAACCGTGAACACAACGAGATCTGACCACGGCGGAAACTGAAGCTCCCTGCGCAGTGCAATCTCCCGTTGGTAAAAGCTCTCATAGTCCTGTGCCGCGGCTGTACGGATCACCTCATGCTTGGGCACATAGGTCTGGATCACTGCCCGTCCGGGGCGCTCTCCCCTGCCGGCCCTTCCCACGACCTGCGTGAGCAGGGAAAAGGTGCGCTCACTGGCTCTGAAATCGTCCACGAACAGGCTCAGGTCTGCGTTAATGACCCCGGCAAGGGTCACATTTCCGAAATCCAGCCCCTTCGCCACCATCTGTGTGCCGATGAGGACAGGGATACGCTCCTGCTGAAACCGCTCCAGAAGCTGGCGATGGGTGTGGGCGGCGGAGATAGTGTCCGTATCCATGCGCAGCACCCCAATGCCCGGAAACGCCTCCTGCAGCTCCTCCTCCACCATCTGCGTACCCACGCCCACAAAGGAAAGCGTTCCACCGCAGGAGGGGCAGCGCTCCGGCAGGGGCTGGCTGTGACCGCAGTAGTGGCACATAAGGCGCCGGTTTGCCTTGTGGTAGGTCAGCTTCACGGAGCAGCGGGGACACTCCGGCACCATGGCGCAGTCGGTACACAGCACCATTCTGCTGGTGCCCCGGCGGTTCAGCAGCAGAATAGACTGCTCTCCCCGGCTTAGGTTCTCTGCCAGTGCCTCACGAAGCGGAGTGCTGAGACAGGAGGCGTTTCCCTGACGCAGCTCCTGACGCAGATCCGCTATCGTCACCTGGGGCATTGTCTGTCCATTGTAACGCTTTTGCAACGAGAACAGGTGGTAGCGCCCGTTTTTTGCGTAATACATACTCTCCACGCCGGGCGTGGCAGAGCCAAGCACCAGCAGCGCCCCGGTCTGGGCACAGCGGTACTTCGCCACATCTCTGGCGTGATACCTGGGACTCTGCTCGGATTTATAGCTTGCCTCCTGCTCCTCGTCCAGAATCACCAGCCCAAGGCGGGGCAGCGGGGCAAAGACGGCAGAGCGGGTTCCGATGACCACCCGTGCCTCCCCCTGCTTCGCCCGTTTCCACTCGTCATACCGCTCCCCTGCAGAGAGGGAGCTGTGCAGCACTGCCACCTGCTCCCCGAACTGGGCAGAAAAGCGGGAGAGGAGCTGGGGGGTCAGGCCGATCTCAGGCACCAGCACAATGGCGGATTTCCCGCTTTTCAGCAGCCTGTGAATCAGGCTGATATAGACCTCTGTTTTGCCGGAGCCGGTCACGCCGTAGAGCAGGGCGCAGGCGGGCTCCTCCTGCTCCATCAGCCGGGCAAGCCCCTCAAAGGCGCTGCTCTGCTCCTGATTCAGCACCGGGCAGTCCTGATGCTGTACCTCCCCCGGTTCCGGGCGGCGAAAGACCTCCCTTTGAAACAGGGTAATCACGCCGCTTTTTTCCAGCTCCTTCAGCGTTCTGCGGCCTGCGCCGGTAAAATAACGGATTTCCTTTTCCGAGGCGGAGCCGGAGACAGCCAGTAAATCCACCACCGATTTACGCAGCCTGGAGCGGCTTCGCTCCATCTGCTTTTGCGCCTCCTCCGCCGGAATCGAGAGCATGGCGATCTTCTCTGTCTTGTCTCCCACGCCCCGCTGGACGCTGGTTTCAACGCTGATGACGCCACATTGTACCAGTGAGCGCAGCGCTCTGGAGGGGTCGCTCTGTCCGAATGCGGCATACAGCCCACGGCGCTGCATACTCCCCCCCTGCTGGCGCAGAAGGGCGATAACCTGCTTCTGTTTTCCGTTCAGGGTATCCGGCCATACGCCCTCGTCACCGCAGAGGCGGAACACATCCTGCAGGCTGTAATACAGCCCCGCAGGCAGCATGGCCTTTACCGCATCGTAGACCGTACAGAAATACTGCTCCCGCATCCACAGGGCAAGGCGGATGGCGTCCTGATCGATCACCGGCTGTTCATCCAGAACCGAGCTGATCCATTTCAGCTTTCCCTCCGGCCTTTCGCTGCGCACCTCCAGCACAATGCCCTCCGATGACCGGTTCCCCCGCCCGAAGGGAACCATCACCCGCATTCCCGGCGCAATCAGCCCTGTGAGGTCGGATGGGATCAGATAGGTATAGGGCTTGTCTATTGCATAGGCCGCCACTGCTACCGCCACCTTACAGCTCAAATCCCAGTCCAAACGCTCCATTCCTTTCATAAAACAGGGAACCTCTGACGAAACCCGGCAGCCTGCTGCGCAAACCGCCCGGCGGCTGCAGTCTGATCTCGTCAGCAGTTCCCTGTCGGCCTTGAAATATTACTCCGGCAAGTAAATGATTGCATTGCCCCGGTAATAACCTGTCTGTGATTTCCGTTTAGAATCCTTCCTGCTGTTCTTCCTTCACCAATTTGCCGTCCCGCGCCTCGTTCAGAGCCATCGTCACCGGCTTCTCCGTCAGAGGCTCGTCATTCGTCTCCTCACGGGCGATTTCTCTGGCACGATGTGCCACAAGATTGACCAATTCGTAACGGCTGCTGATCTTGTCCTTCAGCAGGTCTTCCATGGGATAGAGAATCATAAGCTGATGTCCTCCTTTATCATATCCAGCCGGGCGCTGACCCGGCAATCCTGTGCTTTCATAATGGCTAGAATCTCTCCTGCGGCATCTGCCACCTTGTCATTGATGACCAGATAATGATACATGGGGATTTGCAGGTATTCCTCTCTGGCTCTGGCCAGTCTGCCCTGAATCACCTCTTCGCTCTCGCTGTGGCGGCCTCTCAGCCTGCGCTCCAGCTCATGGAAGGACGGAGGGGTGAGGAAGATCAGCGCCGCCTCGGGATAGAGCTTTCGGATAGCCGCCGCTCCCTGCACCTCGATGTCAAGAAGCACGTCCTTCCCCTCCTCCAGAAGCCGATCCACAGCGTCCTTTGAGGTGCCGTAGTAATTGCCCTGATAGCAGGCATACTCCACAAAGCGCTCCTGCTCTATCATCTGCAGGAAGGTCTCCCGGCTGACAAAGTTATACTGAACGCCGTTTTCCTCGTTCTGGCGCGGCTCCCTCGTGGTGTAGGACACGGAAAAGCACAGACCGCTGCGCTGGTTGCGCACCTCCGTAATAACCGTACTCTTGCCCCCGCCGGAGGGCCCGGAGATCACCACAAGCTGACCTCTTTTATTGTTCTTCCCCATCTTCTTCCTCCTTATCAGGCTCTCTGCCCTCAATCCGCCCCGCAATCGTTTCCGGCGTGAGTGCAGATAGAATGACATGATCCGTATCTGTCAGCAGTACCGCCTTGGTACGTCTGCCATAGGTGGCATCAATCAGCGCCCCCCGCTCCCGGCTCTCCTGAACCATTCGCTTGATGGGAGCGGAGTCCGGGCTGACGACGGCAAGAATCCTGCGGGCGGAGACCATGCTGCCGTATCCGATATTCAGTAAAAGCAACCTGCCAGCCCCCTCATTCCACGTTCTGAACCTGCTCCCGCAGCTTTTCCAGCTCCGCCTTCATCTCCACAACCACAGTGGACAGCTCCAGATCGTTGCATTTTGAGCCGGTGGTATTGGTCTCACGGTTCATCTCCTGCAGCAGAAAGTCCAGTTTTCTGCCAATTACGCCGCCGGATGCCACCATGTCCCGGAACTGGCCGATATGGCTGTTCAGCCGTACCGTCTCCTCCGCCACGGCAACCTTGTCCGCATAGATGGCCGCCTCCGTGAGGATGCGGCTTTCATCCATCTGCCGGTCTGCGAGTACCTCCTGAATCCGTGCCGTCAGGCGCTGGCGGTAGGCTGCCACAGTCTCCGGGGAACGCTCCTCCACACGGTGGTTCAGCCGCTGCAGCGTATCCAGCCGGGTGAGCAGATCCTCTGCCAGACGGCTGCCCTCCCGCTGCCGCATGACATTGAAATCCGCCACAGCGGCTCTCGCAACGCTGCGGATGTCCTGCGTCAGCTGCTGCAGATCCTCCGGTGCCTTCTCCACACGGAACACATCGGGAAACCGGGCAAGCTGGGAAATGGTAATGTCGTTTTTCAGCCCGTAGAGCTGGCTCATCTCCTCCAGCGCACGGAGGTAACCCGATGCCACCGACTGGTTCAGCATCACGGACACCGCCTCGCCTCCGGTTGCGTCCACTGTGACGGCCACATCCACCTTCCCTCTGGATACGCCCTGCTTGACCTCAGACAGCACCGCCTCTTCCGCACAGGCATAAACTCTGGGGATGCGGATATTACAATCCAGATAGCGGTTATTGACACTGCGCAATTCCACCACAATGGAGTAGCCGTGCAGGTTTGCCTCGCTTCTGCCATAGCCCGTCATGCTCTTTATCATGGTTTACTCTCCTCTTGTTGAAGACCGTTGGATGTTCAACTTGTGATTATACCAATTTTGCCCTGTTCTGTAAAGACTTCAGGGAGGGCAGCCGGAGTTTTTCTGTTCACGGAGTTTCCTCCTCGGCCCCTTCGTCCTCTGGGGAGGCAGTTTCCGCCATCGGCTGGACGGACACCTCCACACTGTAGCTGCCGAGCACACCCAGCTCGGAGATGCCGTCGATTACCACCTCCGCCGGCACTGTGACCTTCGTCCCGTCCACCGGCTCAATCTCCTTTAAATCCGCCTGCACCCGGATGTCGTCGTTCATCAGCAGCTCAAACGCCTCCGCCTTGCCCCGCACACGCACCTCCAGACTGCCTGCCTGATAGCTGTGTCCCTCGGGAGCGTTCAGAAGCTGGATGTTGGAGGTGACCAGCTTTCTCGTTTCCAGACCATTGATACTCACAGTGACATGGGCGCTGGTCTGCTCCGGATTCTGCTGGCTGATGCCGGCAGGCAGCGTAATGGGAAAGTCATAGGTGCCTGTGGTGATGATCTTGCCCAGATCAACCGTACCCAGATTCAGGGATTCCAGATCCTCAAGCTGAATCTCCTGCCCGGTGACGATAATGGATGCAGGCGTAATCTCATAGGAGGCATTCTCCTCCGCCGCACCGCCGCCTGCAAGCAGCGACACCTGCAGGGGCAGCTCCTTCTGGCAGTCCACATAGAAGGCAACCGAAATGGCATCCGTCTCCACGGTCAGATTATCCGTATTGACCGGATTTCCCTCCTTATCACACAGCACCACGTCCAGCCAGCCTGTCCATGTGCTGGATAGGTTTCGCTCCGTAAGCTCCACCTTTGCGTAGCTCACGGTATCCACCACTGACTCCTCCCCCTGTACCAGAAGCTCACGCTGCTGCAGGGCAAAGCTGTCCTCGTCGTAGAACCGGTTCTGGGCTACCGTGCCGGTAAACTCCGGGATAATCTCAACCGTCTTACTCACCATTTTTACCACCGTCACGTCCACCGCCGAAGCGCTGCGGGAGATGATGCGCACCTGCTGGCTGGTGGCGCTGGTGACGGAGCTGGGCAGGTTGATGCTCAGCTCCGTGCTGTATACCCCCGCCTCCTTAATGTCTGCCACGGAGGCGGTGACGGTGATATTGCCGGGATTCAGCCGGGTAATCACGCTTCTCGGACCGGAAACCCGCAGGTCAATGGTGGGAGAATCACCGATAATCAGCAGTCCTTCGCTGCTCAGTGATTCTGCGCCGGTAAAGGTGACCGGGATGCCCCGGATGGGTACATTCGCCTCAGAGGGCTGGGCAATGTCCACATAGAGCCAGAACACAATGGCGCCCAGAATGGCGATGACAACATAAAACGCCTTGGACTGCTTCAGCTTATTCCACATCGCTCTCGTCCTCCTTCCTGCCCCTGAGCCAATTCAGGAGGTTTGCGGAAGTAAAATTGGTGAACAACAGCTTTTTCGCATTTTCATCCGCCAAAAGCTCGTTGCAAAGCAGGCGTTCCAGCGTCTCCGGGGCGAGGTGCCGCTTCAGTACGCCGCCCATGGCAACGGAGACAGACCCGGTCTCCTCAGAGCAGATCACCACCACAGCGTCGGTATGCTCGCTGATGCCCAGACCCGCACGGTGCCTTGTGCCCAGCTCCCGGCTGATATTGGGGTTGTCCGACAGGGGAAGCACGCAGCCCGCCGCAACAATTCTGCCCTCACGGACAATCACTGCCCCGTCATGGAGGGGGGCTTTGGGGTAGAAGATGTTTTTCAGCAGCTCGTCAGACACCGCTGCATCCAGCGGACTGCCGTTTCTGATCTGGTCAGAGAGAAGGCTGTTGCGCTCAAAGACGGTCAATGCGCCAACCTTACCCTTTGACATCTGCTGGTAAGCGCTCACCGTTTCGTGGATCGCCTTCTTCAGCGTGTCTTCATCCTCCTCCTTCATCAGCAGCCTGCGCAGGTTATTGCTGCCCATCTGCCCCAGAAAATGCCTGATCTCCGGCTGGAATACCACAATCAGGGCAATGAAGCCCACCTGAACCACGCTTTTGAGCAGGAAATTCAGTACATGCAGCTGCAGCAGGTCAGACAGTCCCTGCAGTATCATGACAAAGACAATGCCCTTGATAACCTGCGCCGCCTGAGAGTTACGCATGAGCAGCATCAGACGGTAGAGGATAAAGGCGATAATCGCAATGTCGATCAGATCGGACACCGCAATTGTCTCCAGATAGCGGATGACCCGCTGGAACGCTCCCAATTGTATCATTTGCTGTGCGGCTGTAAAAAGCTGAAGCATACATATCACTCCGGTAAAA
>CAJOOV010000132.1 GCA_905236265.1 uncultured Oscillospiraceae bacterium
CTCCACGCCTCTGCTTTGCAGGTAAAGATACAGTTCCTGAAAGCCGGGATAGGTCAGGCACTCTCCCCCGGTCAGACGCGCCTTGCGCATTCCTGCGTCAACGGCCTGCGCCATGAGGGACTTCCACTGCTGCGTGGTCAAAAGCGCCCTGCCCTGCATCTGTTCCCGTGTCAGGTGGACATAGCACATCTTACAGTCCAGATTGCACAGGGGCGTCAGCTCAAAGGTGCCGGTATAGGGAATACCCTTTTCCCTCGCCCTGATGCTGAGAAAGCGGCTAATCTGCCGGTGGTAATCCCACTCCGGCACGCCGTCCTCCCGAAGCTGTGCCAGCAGCTCCACCAGATTGGAGGGCTGTTTACTCTCTGCCATGTCACACTCTCCCGTGAAACAGTGAGGGAACCAGCCTTCTCGCCAGATTTCCCGCAAATACCCATATCCTACGAAAAGCAAACCACGCCTTGCGCCGCAGCGGGCTGTCCATCCAGCGGATACCCCGGCGCCGCTGCTTCTCCGTATCCAGCGGAATCTCCCTGCCCCTGCGGTTCATGGAGACCACCAGCCCCAGCACCTCACTGCAGGCAACGGGGCGATCCGGGGTGAGGCAGTTATCCCCCCATGTCTGCACCCGGCTCCCGTCCTCAGAGAGGCGGTAGACCCGGTGTACCACAAATGCACCGTCCTCCCGGCGAAACAGGACTATGTCCCCCCGCTCCAATGGCCGCCGGAGGGGAAGGATGGTGACAGGGTCTTTCTCATAGCGGATCAGGGGCATCATGCTGGTTCCCATAAGGGGAATCGTCACAGGGATTGCTGCCCCCCGCTGCACCAGCGTACACCACTGCTCCACCGGCATGGAGACAGAGCGCTCTGCGCCCTCTGCGTCCCCGGAGGTCATCACTGGATCAGACCCAGCTCAGAAAAGGTCTTTAAAATACCGTCCAGATCCGCTGCGGCCACCTCACGCTCTACCTCATACTCGTTCAGCAGCAGCTCCAGCAAATCCTCCCGGCTGCACTCCCGCTGTGCCATCTCCCGCAAAAGGGCGGCGGACACCTCGTTGAGCACCACGGAGCCTGCAAAGGCGGCCACATTCTCTCCCGTGGGAAGGGCGAGATAATCTCCCTCCATCTCCACAACTTCAAAACCCTGTTTCAGCTTCATTTTTGTTTCCTCCTTTTTATCTCTGATCCGCTGGGGAAAGCGGAACAGTGTCTCATAAATCTCCTGCGCTGTCTGTTCGTCCTGATCGCTGTAGAGGCGGTAGATTGGCACGCTGCGCAGCAGCCGCTCCATCCCTGACAGCGCCCGTGCCGCCAGCGCCGTGTCCCACATGGGAATCAAAAGCTGTCCTGCCAGAAATGAGCGTGCCTGTGCCGCCGTCATGCGGCGAAGCTGGGTATGCCCGGCACGGCGCACCTCCATAATGCACCGCAGCGGAGCGCAGACATTGGTAAAAATCTGCTCCTTGCCGTCCCACGGAACGCCGTAAACGCTGCCGCTGTCCGGGTCAATCATAGGACGGTCGCCGGAAATCCACGTCCCGTCCAGATGCTGCGTCCACTGCAGGGCACGGGTGGATTTCCCGCTGCCGGAGGGGCCGGAGAACGCCACCCCCTGCCCCTCTATGCGGACACATGCGGCGTGGAGTACCAGAAACCCCTGTCTGATGAGGGCGCATTCCACCGCCGCCTGCAGCAGCAGGGCAAACGCCTGCTGCAAAGCCTGCTGTGGGCAGTGGTCAGGCGCATAGAACCGGGCGGTTCGATAGTCCTGCGCCACCCACATCCAGCCGCTGCATGACCTGTCCTCCAGCAGCCACCCGGCCTCCTCCGCCTTCGGCTTCCACACATTCATCATGGCGTGCTCCGCCAGCCTGCGCCACACTCCAAGCTCCGGCACGCCGGAGACCCGCTCCACCGTCAGCTCAGCGCCCCCCATGGCGGGGCGCATTTTCCGAAAGGGGCGGTAGCTCTCAGGCGCCGATTCCGTCAGCAGGCCGAGGGGGCCGATCTGGTAGTATTCCATCCCTCCGGCTCCCTTCCCGTCTAAATCTCCCAGTTTCTCTGGAACTGCCATACGAAACGCACCAGTATGTAGCCGATCACGGCGCCAAGGGTATTGGCGATAATATCATCAATGTCCGCCTGCCCGATGTGGAGAATCATCTGCGTGCCCTCGATCACGGTGCTGCTCATCAGCCCGCCCAGCATGGCAAAGGACCAATGGCGCAGCGCATCGGGGTTCATCGCCGGAATCAGGTAGCCAAAGGGGATAAACATCACCACGTTCAGCATCATGTGCTCCATCATCTCCGGGTCATGCTCCAGCACTGCCCGCTGCAAATCGTCAAAGGGCGTTGTCAGCACCGTGGAGTCGTCCACCACACCGATACGCATAAAAACGGTCAGGTACAGCACCGCTGCCATGTAAATCAGAAACAGCGCCACATTCAGCCCTCTCATGCCATAGCGGTTTTGCAGGCAGAAGCGCAGGAACAAAACCAGCATCACCAGCACCAGAATGGCCAGCACCCCGTAGATCACAATGACGTTGAAGCCGGAATAGACATACAGCAGCCCAACCACGCCGCAGACCACCAGGTACATCACCGCCAGCACCACGTTAATCAGCATCTCGTTTCCGCTGGAATAGTAGGATTGGGAGGACATCCGGTTCACTGCCCGAATCAGCGCCAGATAGCCCACAATCAGCAGGATCAGCGTCATTATCATCGTCATGGGGGAAAATAGTGGGATCATGTTGTAAATCCTTTCTGTCTGAGGGTATCAGACCGGCTCAAAAAACGTGTCGGGACGCTGGGGGGAGAAGATTTCATTGCAGGTCATCACCGTCACCAGATTCTCCGTCTGGGACAGGTTGATAATGTTATGCGTCCAGCCGGGAATCATATAGACCGACTCAATTTTATCGCCGCTGACCTCAAACTCCACCGTCTCGCCGGTATTGATGTTCCGTTCCTGAATCAGGGCATGGCCGGAGACGACAATAAACTGCTCCCACTTGGAGTTGTGCCAGTGCTGTCCCTTGGTGATGCCGGGCTTGCTGATATTCACAGAGACCTGTCCGCAATCCAGCGTATGAACCAGCTCGGTAAAGGAGCCCCGCTGGTCTTCGTTCATGCGCAGGGCATATTTGAACCGCTTTGCAGGCAGATAGCTGAGGTAGAGGGAGAACAGCTTTTTTGCAAAGGAGCCCTCCGGCATTTTCGGCATCATCAGGGTAGCAGGCTGCTGTTTGAACGTCTCCAGCAGATCCACAATCTCCCCCAGCGTCACCCTGTGGGTCACGGGAACGAAGCAGTATCTCCCCGCAGGTGCCGCAACCGCTTGCATCCCATCATACTCGCAGTGCTGCTCCCTGCCCTCCAACAGGTCAAACATACCCTGCACCAGATCGTCAATATACAGCAGCTCCAGCTTCGTGGAGCGGTCATGCACGCTATAGGGCAGGTCGTTTGCCACGGCATGGCAGAAGGTGGACACGGCGGAGTTATAGTTGGGTCTGGAATGCCCCATCAGATTGGGAAAGCGGTATACTGCCGTCTTGACCCCTCTCTTCTCACCGTAGCGGAAGAACAGCTCCTCCCCTGCCAGCTTGCTTTTGCCGTATTCGCTCCCGGCGAACCGTCCCGCCAGCGTCGCCTGAATGGAGGAGGAGAGCATCACCCCCGCCCGGCTGCCGCAGCCTTCCAGACAGTCCAGAAGCCGGGAGGAGAAGCCGAAATTGCCCTTCATGAACTCCTCCGGGTCCTTCGGGCGGTTCACCCCCGCCAGATGAAAGACGAAATCCGCCTTTTTGCAGAACGCTTCCAGCTGGGAGGGAGGGGAGTCGATGTCATATTCGTAGATTTCTCCGATGGTCAGCCCCGGTCTGGTACGATCCTTCCCGTCTCTCAGGTTTTTCAGATTGTTCACCAGTGCAGTACCCACCATGCCCTTTGCGCCGGTCACAAGGATTTTCATGCCGCCACCTCAGCTCTTTCTCCATACCATTTTGTTTACCACGCCGGTATAGGACTGGATGATGCGCACCACCTTGTCCGACACGTTCTCATCGGTGTAATCCGGCACGGGAATGCCGTGATGGTGGTTCCGGTTCATCTCCACGGCCAGCTCCACCGCCTGCAGCAGGTTCCCCTCATCAATTCCGGCGAGGACGAAGTCCCCCTTGTCCAGCGCCTCCGGGCGCTCGGTGCTGGTGCGGATGCACACTGCCGGGAAGGGATGTCCAATGCTGGTAAAGAAGGAGGACTCCTCCGGAAGGGTGCCGGAGTCGGAGACCACGGCAAAGGCGTTCATCTGCAGGCAGTTGTAATCATGAAAGCCCAGAGGCTCATGCTGCACAATGCGGCGATCCAATTGGAAGCCCGCCGCCTCAATCCGTTTCCGGCTGCGGGGATGGCAGCTATAGAGAATGGGCATGTCATACCGCCGGGCAAGGGCGTTGATGGCATGAAAGAGGCTGAAAAAGTTCTTGTCCGTGTCGATATTCTCCTCCCGGTGGGCGGACAGGAGCATATACCTCCCCTTTTCCAGCCCAAGACGGGCGTGGATGTCGGAGGCGCAGATCTCCTCCAGATTCATCCGAAGCACCTCCGCCATGGGGGAGCCGGTCACATAGGTGCGCTCTCTGGGCAGTCCCGTCTCCGCCAGATACCGCCGGGCGTGCTCGGAATAGGCCAGATTCACGTCGGAGATGATGTCCACTATGCGGCGGTTGGTCTCCTCGGGGAGGCACTCGTCCTTGCAGCGGTTTCCCGCCTCCATGTGGAAGATGGGAATATGCAGCCGCTTTGCGCCGATGACGCTGAGGCAGGAGTTGGTGTCCCCCAGCACCAGAACGGCGTCCGGGTGGATGCAGCGCATGAGCTGATAGGAGCTTGCAATAATATTGCCCATGGTCTCCCCCAGATCGGCGCCCACTGCGTTGAGATAGACCTCCGGGTCATCCAGCTTCAGATCCCGGAAGAAAACACCGTTCAGGTTATAGTCGTAATTCTGTCCCGTGTGGGCAAGAATGGTATCAAAATAGCGCCTGCTCTTCTGAATCACCGCAGCCAGCCGGATGATCTCCGGACGGGTGCCCACGATAATCAGCAGCTTCAGCCTGCCGTTTTCCTTCCACTTGACCCCGCTGAAATCCGCCATGGTCTTTTTCCTCCTCTTTGCGTTGTTAAAGCTCCCATTGAGCGTATATTTCCCTTCGTTTTCTTGCCTTTCCCTTCAGTTGGGACAG
>CAJOOV010000133.1 GCA_905236265.1 uncultured Oscillospiraceae bacterium
ATAAATTGCCGTAGGCACTCCTCTATTCCAGCCCGTCTCGGAAACGTGCCTGTGGCACGTTTCAGGGCGAGTGGGATGAAATGCCGTAGGCACTCCTCTATTCCAGCCCGTCTCGGAAACGTGCCTGTGGCACGTTTCAGGGCGAGTGGGATAAAATGCCGAAGGCACTCCTCTACAAAAGGCTGTCACGGAGTGACTGGGGGAGTTTCGGGCGCACACTGTGCGCCCCTACACACACTCCATCCAATAAAAAGTGCGTATTTCCCACGCCAAAGGCAGGAAATACGCACGATCCATTCCCCTCCCTCCGGGAGGGCTTTTCTTTTATTTCTTCCCGGTGAGGGCGGCACGAACCACGCCCCGGCTGTCCTTCACCAGAATGATGACCGTCCAGACCACAAGGGCAAGGGCAATCACGGCAAGCCCCAGAAAGCTGTCGTTGAGCATATCCCCGGCGGCGGGGGCGAAGTAGTCCGCACCCAGCTCAGCATACTCGAAGATGGCATCCGCCAGCCACATAAGGGAAGCGCCCCAGAACATGGCGCACAGAGCGCCGATGTGCAGGCTGTCGTCCCTGCGGTTGTACCAGCAGACGGTGGAGACCACCGCAGCGAAAACCGTAATCAACAGCGTCATTGTACTGCCTCCTCACTCCGGCGGAGAATCGTGTCAGCGGCAAAGCAGATCACGCCCCATACCACGGTGACAATGACGGCCATGGTCACGCCCACGGTGGACATCTCGTGAAGCATCTCCACGGTCTCCCCCGGATCGTTCATGGCGGTGAGGAAGGGGAAGAACGGCACCACCTCGCCGTGCCACACATGCTCAAAGGCCAGCAGCAGCACGCCGCCCCACAGCAGCCAGCTCAGCCAGCGCAGCTTCCGGCTCCATGCCACGCTCTGGCTCCGGGCAATCACCGCCTCGGCGTGGGTCTGCTTTGCCTCCTGCTTTTTCACTGCCTGCGCAGCCACCGTGACAGCCACTGCCTCAACGGCGGGAACGATAAAACATGCCATATTCAGCACTCCTTTTTCCGGTCTGAACCAGACCTTGGTATTGATTACAGTTTAACACAGTGTCAAAACTCTGACAAGGGGGAAAATGCGCCGGGTATTTCCCTTCCCCCGGTTTTGTGGTAGAATACCCCCCGGATGAACTTTTTCGGAGGTATTGCCATGAACGACACCCCTTTTACTGCGCCCCTGTATGATGCGCTCCACGACCTTGCCGCACAGCACCCCCTCCGGCTCCACATGCCGGGGCATAAGGGCATCGGGCTGCCCGTGCCGGAGCTGCGGGGCTATGCCTCCATTGACTTTACCGAGCTGTCCGCCACCGGGAACCTCTATGAGGCGGACGGGCTGATTGACCGGGCGGAACAGCTCTGGGCGGATTTCTGGGGGGCGGAGGGCTGCCTGTTTCTCACCGGCGGCTCCACCCAGGGACTGCACACGGCGCTGAACCTGCTGGCAAGGCCGGGAGATACGGTGCTGATGGACAGGGAGAGCCACCGCTGCCTGCACACGGGTATGGCGCTGCTGGATCTCCATCCGGTGTGGCTGCGCCGGGACTGGCTGGCGCAGGGGGGCGTGAGCGCCCCGGTGTCCCCGGCGGCTGTGGCGGCGGCGCTGCAGGCGCACCCGCAGTGCCATACCGTCTGCGTCACCTCCCCCACCTATTACGGGGTATGCTCCGACATTGACGCCCTCGCCGCCGTGTGCCACAGCTATGGGGCAAGGCTGCTGGTGGACGGGGCCCACGGGGCCCATCTGCCCGTGTTCTACCGGAGAAACCCCTATCAGGACGCTGACATCACCGTAGTCTCCGCCCACAAGACCCTCCCTGCGCCGGGGCAGTCCGCCCTGCTGTTTGCCAACGGCTGTTCCATGGACGACCTGCGCCGCTCCAGCCTGCTCTTCGCCACCTCCTCCCCCAGCTATCCCATGATGGCAGCACTGGACAGGCTGCGCACATGGCTGGCGGCCGGGGGAGAGGAGCGCACCTTCCTCGCCGCCGGGGCAGCGCTCCACCTGCGGGAGAAATACCCCTGCCTGCGGGAGGAGGAAGGCGTGGTGCTGGACCCCATGCGGCTGACCCTGATGGTGGAGGACGGCTTTGCCCTTGCGGAAACGCTGGAGGGCATGGGCATCTATCCAGAGATGGCGGACAGCAGTCATGTGGTTCTCATCTTCTCCGGCGCCGACGCAGAGGAACAGTTTGACCGTCTGGACGAGGCGCTCACCGCACTGGGTCTGGCCTATCTCACCCCCCAGCCCCCCGCCCGGCGGGAGCTGCCGGAGTGGGAGACGGTCTGCTCCCCCAGAGCGGCGGTGTTCGGCCCTCACCGGGAGGTCATTCTCTCCAAGGCAGAGGGCATGGTTGCCGCCCAGCAGCTCGCCCCCTATCCCCCCGGCGTGCCTGTGGTTGCGCCGGGGGAGCGCATCACAAAAAAACATCTGGAATATCTGGCGGAGATAGGCTATAATAAACTGAACGACCCTGTACTGGTACAGGGAGAATGACCGGAGAGGGGGAGCGGGTATGCGTCTGGAGGAGCTTTACGGAAACCACGCCCTGAAGCGCTCCCTCACTGCGCCGGAGCGCCTGCCCCATGCCCTGCTCCTCTCCGGCGCACCGGGGAGCGGACGGCACACGCTGGCAAGGCTGCTGTCTCAGGCGCTGGTGTGCGACCATCCCGAAAACGCCCCCTGCGGGAAGTGCGTGAACTGCCGCCGTGTGGCGCAGGGAATCCACCCGGACGTGCCGCCCCTGTCCGCCTTTGTGGCCTCGAAGGACAGGGACAAGGGGAATATCACCGTGGACACCGTGCGCGCCCTGCGCTCGGATGCCTTTATCCGCCCCAACCAGAGCGCCCGGAAGGTCTATCTCATCGACCCGGCTGACCGGATGAACCCCAACGCCCAGAACGCCCTGTTGAAGGTGCTGGAGGACGGGCCGGAGTACGTCACCTTTCTGCTCCTTGCGGACAACCCCATGGCGCTGCTGCCCACCATCCGCTCCCGGTGCGTGGCCTGCCCCCTCGCCCCGGTGTCCCAGCAGGAGGCGCTGGATGCCCTGTGCCGCCGGTTCCCGGACATGTCCAGAGAGGCGCTGCTCCCTGCGGCGCAGCAGTGCCGGGGGCTGATCGGGGAGGCAATCGCCCTTTTGCAGGGGGACAGTGGGGAGCCTGCGGAGGTCTCCGGCTCCCTGAACCGCCTGACGGATGCCCTGTCCCGGCGCTGGGAGCTGGGGCTGATGGAGTGGGCAGTGGCGGTGCAGAACGACAAGCTGAGCCGGGAGCAGCTCTCCTCGGTGTACCGCCTGCTGCAGCGCCGGGCGGTGGATGCCCTTGCGGGCAGAGCCGCCGGCGGCGATCTGGCCCAGGGGCTGGACAGAGCCGCCCTGTCCCGGCTCTCGGAGCTGTGCGTCACCGGCATGGAGGCCATGGAGCGCAACGTATCCCCGGCGAACTCGGCGGGATGGTTCGCCGTCAGCGCCCTGTTGTGGGAGCAGGGCGGCGGGGAGCATCAGAACTGACCCCATATCTGCGGCGGTGCCGCACAGGAGGAACCCTATGACAGAGATTATCAGCGTCCGGTTTAAAAACGGAGGCAAGGAATACTTTTTCAACCCCAACGGTATCACCGTCACCGAGGGGCAGCAGGTCATCATCGAGACGGCCAAGGGCGTGGAGTGCGCCACCTGCACCCGTGGGAACACCATGATTGACGAAAAGCAGCTCCTCTCCCC
>CAJOOV010000134.1 GCA_905236265.1 uncultured Oscillospiraceae bacterium
GTGCGTTATACCATGCTGGGCGTGGGTACGCTGTCGCTGAGGGGGATTGCCCTGTCCTGGGGCATCACAGCGGCGTGCCTGCTGCTGGGAATCATGGTGTTCCACAGAGTGGAGCGCACCTTTATGGATACGGTGTAAGCGATGGAGCAAACAGAAAACAGACCGGTGGCCATCCGGCTCACCGGGGTCAAAAAACAGTATCAGCTGGGACGGCGGGGGGCAACCACCCTGCAAAGCGACCTGCAGAGCTGGTGGGCAAGGATCCGGGGCAGGGAAGACCCCAATCTGCGCATTGGCGTGGATCAGAGACTGGTGGGACAGACCTTCTGGGCGTTGAACGGCATTGACCTGACGGTGTATCAGGGGCAGGCCGTGGGCATCATCGGCGGAAACGGAGCGGGAAAGAGCACCATGCTGAAGCTCCTCAGCCGGATTACCGCTCCCACGCAGGGCGAGATTGAGATTAACGGGCGCATCAGCTCCATGCTGGAGGTGGGCACCGGCTTTCACGGCCTGATGACCGGGCGGGAGAATATCTACCTGAACGGAGCCATTCTGGGGATGACCAAAGGGGAGATTGACGAGAAGATAGAGGATATTATCTCCTTCTCAGAGATCGGCGAATTTATCGACACCCCCGTGAAGCGCTATTCCAGCGGCATGTTTGTCAAGCTGGCCTTCTCCGTCTCTGCGCATCTGAGCAGCGAGATCCTGATTATGGACGAGGTTCTTGCCGTGGGAGATATGGCCTTCCAGAGCAAGTGCATTGACCGGATGCGAAAGGCGGCGGCGGAGGAGGGGCGTACCGTCCTCTATGTCAGCCACAATATGAGCACCATCCGCAGTCTGTGTGACCGCTGCATTGTGCTGGATCAGGGCAGGGTCATTTTTGACGGCAGCCCGGAGGAGGCCATCTCCGTGTATCTGAACCGGGGCGTGGAGAAAAACGAGGTGGACATTGACCTCACCGCCAAGACCCACCTCAACCGGGGACTGGATACGGGGCTGACCATGTGCCGGCTCAGGCTGGAGGACCGGGTGACGCCTGCCTATGATACCTCCGAGGTGATGCGCCTCCGGTTCCGGGTGAGTATTACAAAACCCCTGAAAAACGTCCGCTTTCGTATGATTCTTCGCAATAGTATCGACCAGAGCGTGGGAACGGCGTGGTCAGAGCCGGTGGACTTTGACGAAACCGGGGAGAAGGTGGTGTCCTACCGCTTCCCGCTGAACCGCCTCTGCCGGGGAACCCTGTACGCCAGCATCGGCTTTTTCAGAATCAACGAGGGAGGCGGTATTTACCGCTATGACCTCATTGAAAACGCATTCCGGGTAGAACTGAGCACACGGACGGGATTTCGGAACTGGAACACGAATCAATGCGGATATGTCAGGCTGCCTGACATGAGCGTGGAGCGGGGGTGATGGAGTGACCGGAGAGGATTGCCGCAGAGCCTTTGCCTCATGGAAGCAGCGGCTGGAAGCCCTTCGCACGGCGCTGACGGTGATGGAGCTGGACGACAGACAAGCCCCCTCCGCCGGGACGGATTACCGCAGCAGACAGCGCTCTGTGCTGGCAGGGGAGTACCGCCGGGTGCTCCATGACCCGGCGGCGTTCGAGGTGCTGGAGCGGCTGCGGGAGGATGAGGGGCTCTCCCCGGCGTATGCCAGAGAGGCGGCGCTGTACCACAGACAGCTCAGCCGGGAGCGCCTGATTCCGCCGGAGATGTATACCGCACTGGAACAGGCGCTCTCTGTCTCCAGACGCAGGTGGCTGCAGGCGAAGCGGGAGGGGGACTTTCTTAATTACGCCCCCTGTCTGCAGGCGGTGATAGACCGGAGCCGGGAGATTGCCTCCCTCTGGCAGGAGGAGGGCAGCGTCTATGACAGGATGCTCAACGCCCACCAGCCGGGCTGGAACCGGAGACGTTACGACGGCTTCTTTCGGGAACTGAAGCAGGGGATTCTCCCCCTGCTGGAGGAGATACGCTCTGCCCCACCCATCCCGGAGGCGTTTCTTCACCGGTGCTATCCGGTGGAGGGACAGCGGGAGCTGATGGAGGGTATTAGGTCATATCTGGGCTTTGCACACTCCTGGGGCAGGCTGGGCGAGGGGGAGCATCCCCTGACCAGCGTGGTCTGTGCAGGAGATGTGCGCTTCACCACAAAGTACCGGGAGCGGGATATTGCACAGGCGGTCTTTTCCACGGTGCATGAGTCCGGCCACGCATGGCATGGGCACAATATCGACCCCGCCCTTGACGGGAGCATTCTGGCAGCGGATGTCAGCGCCGGACTGTGCGAGAGCCAGTCCCGGCTGTGTGAGAACCATCTGGGGCGAAGCCGTGCCTTTTGGCAGGTACACTTCCCCGCCTTTCAGCACCGCTTTCCCCGGCAGTTGGAGAAGGTCACCCCGGAGGCGTTCTACCGGGCAGTGAACCGGGTGAAGCCCACCCTCATCCGCACGGAGGCGGACGAGGTGACCTATCCCCTGCATATCCTGATCCGGTATGAGCTGGAGGAGGAGCTGATGGAGGGAAGGCTCTCCGCTTTGGCGCTGGAAGAGGCGTGGAATGAGCGGTATCGCACCTATCTGGGGATTGTTCCCGAAAACCCGGCGGAGGGAGTGCTTCAGGACATGCACTGGAGCTGGGGCTATTTCGGCTACTTTCCCACCTATGCGCTGGGCAGTGCCATGGCGGCGCAGTTTTACCACACGATGAGCCGGGAACTGGATGTGGAGGGGCTGCTTCTGGGGAGGCAGTACACAGCGCTGATGGACTGGCTGGGGGAGAAGATACATCGGTACGGCTGCCTGTATGAGTCGGATGAGATTTTACAAAGCGTCACAGGGGAGGGGCTGAATCCGGCGTACTACCTCCAATGGCTGCGGGAGAAATATACATCTTTATATGGGTTAAGCTGAAAGGAGCGCCGCAGAACGGAAATTCTGCGGCGCTCCCTTTTGTCAAAATGCTATTTCGAATCCTTCCACATCCTCACGCCTGCAATCAGCCGCTCTCCGTCCTTCTCCGTGACGGAGACGATCTTCAGCACCACGCTCTGGGGCTGGCCGCTGATGATAAGGCGGTAGTTGAGCAGAAACAGACCCTTTTCTTTGACCTGCTGCAGGACATTCTCTTTTGTAAAGACGCTGAGAAACATGGAAAGGTCGTCGGGGTGGACGGTCTTTCTTGCGTCAATCGTGCCCTGACGGAAGAAATCCTCTCCGGTTTTGGCAAAACCGAGGCTGTTATACTCGCTGGTGGAGATGTATTCAAAATATCTCCCGCTCTCAGGGTCTATGGTGTAGAGGCTGAGATAATCCCCGGAAAGCGCCATGATCCTGGCATAGGCAGTCTCCTCCCGGTGGATCTTCTCCGCCATCTCACGCTGCTTCATCTGGGAATCCACCACGCTGATGCCGATAATCAGGTGCTTTCCGTCCTGACGCATACGCATCGCCTTCATTCGGACATACATAGGCGTTCCGGTGTCCATCAGCCGGTAGGTTGCGGTGTACGCACCGTGCTCCTCCAGCTCACGCAGTACATTTTCCTTCGTAAAGCTCTTCAAAAACGGCTCTCTGTCCTCTTCATAGAAGCGGGTCAGAACGCTCTCTCTGGCCGCTTCAAAGAAGTGCTTTCCGTGCCCCTCGTCCGCCAACTCTTCGCCGCCCACGGGGGAGCTGTACTCAATGTAATCCCCCGTCTCCAAATCCACATAGTAGATATTGTAGTAGTCTGCCGCCAGAGCACGGGCAATATTGGCATAGGTTGCGCCCTCCTTCCCGTCTGTAATGGAGAGCACCGCAATGGCATAGGCGGCCTCCCCGGTGACAGGGTTTTCTCCGATGTGCCGGATAAAGGAATGCACCGTGGAGCCGTCTGCCATCTGCTCGTCGAAGAAGGCACGCCCGCCGGGGTGGCTGCACCGTTTCACCTGCTTCATAAAGCCCGCACCGGGACCCGTCGGATCGGACGGCAAAAGCACATTGCTGTCCACCATCTCAAGGAGGAAGCAGCGCTCCATGAAATCCCGGTAGGACTGGTTGCTGCGCACAAACCGGACGCCATCCTCTGCCACCGTCAGAATAGCCATGGGAAGGGTGTTGAAGTATTTCTGGAAGGCGTCGTCGTCCTTGTTGGAAATCACCGCCAGATCATAGAGATTCACCCTGCCGATTGCCTCATAGTAGCCGGACTCCTCCGGGTTCTCGTAGCCGATCTGGATCCCCTTCTCATAGCGCTCCAGTATCTGCTCCAGAGGAATAGGCTTGGAGAAGTAGTATCCCTGCAGCTTGGAGCAGCCGATTTCCTGCAAGAAGCGCACCTGCGCCTCTGTCTCCACGCCTTCGCAGACGGTATCAACTCCCAGAGAGGTTGCCATTTTCATCAGCTCGGTAAGGATGATCTTTCCGCTCTCGCCTTCGTCCAGCTTTCGCATGAAGCTCATATCGAACTTAATCAGGTTGAACTTGACGCTTTGCAGCACATCCAGAGAGGAATACCCGCTGCCAAAGTCATCCATCCAGACGGGGAACCCCAGCTTCTGAAAGCGTTCCACCTGTTTTTTGATGAAGGTGAAATCACTGCCGATGACGCTCTCTGTGATCTCAATGGTAATCCTGTCCCTGCCCACGCCGGAGGCGTCCACACGGCGGCGAATCTCCTCCACCATATCGCAGGCATCGAAGTCCGAGCGGGAGAGGTTGACGGAGTGGGGGACGACATGGAATCCGGCGTTGAGCTGGAATCTCATCTTCTCAAGAATCTGGTCAAGGACGTACAGATCCATTTTATAGATCAGCCCTGCGTCCTCCAAAAAGGGAATGAAATCCGACGGGGGCAGAAATCCCCGCACCGGGTCGATCCATCTGGCCAGCGCCTCCTCGTCACACACATGGCCGTTGACGGCCCGGACAATGGGCTGGTAATACACATGAATCCAGCGCTCCGCAAGGGCACGGTCCAGATTGGAGAGGATATACTGCCTCCGCTCCGCCTGATCCCGCAAATCCTTGTTGTAATAGTTGAACCCGGATTCAAAGGTGTTCCTCAGCTCGTCACAGGCGAACTTCGCCCGGTCACAGGCGATGCTCACCGGCACATCCTCCAGACGGGAGGGATAGATGCCCACACGCACCGGGAGGGACTTGCCGCCGTTGAGCTTGCGGCAGTCGGAGAACAGCCGGTTCAGCGTATCCTCCAGCCCCTCCTCCTTTGTGTACACGGCGAAGTGGTCGCCTCCCACATGACAGCAGTTATCACTGCCAAAGGTTTGAATCAGCATTCTGGAAAAAGACCGGAGCAGCTTATCCCCCTCTGCAAAGCCGTGGTTGGAATTGAAGAACTTCATCCCGCTGAGATCCAGAAAGAGAAACACGGACGGGCACTGCGCAGAATCCGTCTGCGCCTGCATGGCCTCCACAAGCTGGAAGAAATGAGTGAGGCTGGGCAGACCGGTGAGATAGTCATAATAGCTGGTGTTGAGAAGGCTCTCCTCGTGCAGGGAGGTGTCGATGCTGCGATAGAGCCCGCCGCCCTGCGCCGGTGCCTCCTCCTGATAGGTTCCCTCATCCGCATACCAGACCTGCAGCAGCGTCTCGCCGCTGTGCGTGTGCATCTGCGCTCCGAAGGCGTGGATGATATTGTAGCCGGAGCGGTCTTTGTTCCGGCTCCGGTAGACGACCTCATAGGAGCCGCCCTCCCCGGCAAAGCGGAAGGCGGCATCGGAAATCCTTGCCACGTCGTCGGGATGGGTATCCCGGTACATGTCGTGATCCATGTCGTAACAGGCACGGCTTCGCTCGTCATAGCCGAACAGCCTGCAGAACCCGTCGGAGAGGACAAGCGTGACGATACGCTTGTCAATGAACTGATAAACGGCAAAGGGAACCTGCAGCTTCTCCATCAGGGACTGCTCTTCGGCGGTAAACTTGTATCTTCTCATGGTGTTCTCCCGTCATCTCTTCCAAGGCTGCGCTTCTCTGTCTGCATCGCCTGCTCTGGCCGCAGCTTCTCTCAAACGAAAAACAGACAGATGCAACACAGTGTATTGTAATCTTTTTTGGAAGATTTTGCAATAGTTGATAACGGATTGACGCCATTTGTTCAACTGCCCTCCGGCGGGATTCCGGGGACAGCTTACGCGGGTGTGCATTTGAAAATCTCTGATTTACAAAAAGTTTACATGAATTTACATAGAATCAGGTACTAATCCCGATGAACCCGGAAGGGCGGCATCCGCCGGCTGCCGCCTGCCGCAACGGAGGGAGAATGATGAAGGGGGAGAAAAGCTTCCGGGAAACCCGGCAATCCTCTGCGTAAACACAGAAATACCGCTGCTTTGTTGGAGACGATTTGGTTATGGATGCGCCAGCCGCCGTGTGGGGCGGTGAGCGGACAGGGAACAGTTTCATAAAAATGTGAAAATGCGCTTGTAAAATCAAGGTGCATATGGTAAAATGAAAGCAGAATAATAATGGTGCAAATGTAAAATTCTGTTCACGAGAGGAAGGAGACAATATGAGAAGGATGATCTGTATGGCGCTTGCGGCTGTCCTGCTGCTGGCCGGGTGCGCCACACCCTCCGGCGGCGGTTCCGGCGGGGAGCAGGAACAGACACAGGAACAGGCGCAGGTACAGGAACAGGCGCAGGTGGAGGAGGCGGCGGCATGGGAGCCGGTGACGGTGTTTCCCAAGACGGATGCCTTCGTGGGCGACACCATGCCCTACTATGAGGACGGCACCATGAATGTCTTCTACCTTGCCGACCAGAGGGACGGCAAGACCGGGTATCATCCGTGGGGGCTGATTCGCACGCAGGACTATTGCTCCTTTGAGGATATGGGCATTGTCATTCCCTACGGCGATACCATTCAGGATCAGGACATCGCCCTTGGCACCGGCTGCGTCATCAAAGACCGCAGCGGCGGCTACCACGCCTTCTACACCGGTCATAACGACCACTTCGCCCCCAAGGAGGCGATTATGCACGCCACCAGCAGCGACATGCTGAACTGGACGAAGGTGCCGGGGGACACCTTCATCGCATCGCAGGAGTATTCTCAGGACGACTTCCGGGATCCCTATGTGTTCTATGTGGAGCAGGAGCAGTGCTACTGGATGCTGGTGGTCACCCGCAGTCAGGGCAGCGGCGTGATCGTGAAGTATACCTCCAAAGACCTGAGCAAGTGGGAGGACGGCGGCATCTTCTTTGAGGACGACATGGGCTACGGGACGAATATGGAGTGTCCCACGCTGCTGCAGTTCGGTGGCAGGTGGTATCTCTCCTTCTCCGACCAGTGGCCGGACAGGGTGGTGCATTACCGCATCAGCGACAGCGTCAACGGCCCCTTTGTCAAGCCGGAGCGGGACACGGTGGACGGCAACGGCTTCTATGCAGGCAGACTGGAGACCGACGGAGAGCATCTCTATGTGGTGGGCTGGAACGGCACCAAGTTCGACCACGAGGACGAGAACGACTACGACTGGGCAGGTAATATGGTGGTGCATCAGCTGGAGCAGCAGCCGGATGGCACCCTGCGGCCGGTGCCCAACGAAAAGGTGGTCGCTGCCATGTCCCATGCCCTTACACTGGAGCCGGTGCTGATGACGGACACCGTCACCGCAGAGGAAAACAGCTTCCGCCTCAAGGGCGATCAATATGAGCTGGTGCAGTTCCAGGCGCTGGACGGCACCACCCGTCTGGAGGCGGATGTCTCCGGCTGGGGTGAGGAGGATCTGTTCGGTCTGGCCTTTGCCCCGGACACGGAGAACGTGGGAGCCATGAACTATGTGTTCCATCCCAAAGAGAACCGGGTGGAGTTCTTCAACACGGATAACATCGTGGAGATGGATGCCCAGTCCTTTATCGACTTCGATTTTTCCGGAAGGGATTCCATCCACATCACCCTGCTCATCGGTGACGGCGTTGCCACCCTCTATCTGGACAATGAGGCAGCCCTCACCGCCAGAATGTACCGCTCTCAGGGGACAAACTGGCAGATCTTCGGTGTCAATTCCGGCGTGAAATGGGACAATGTTTCCATATTTGCCTGACGGGGGGAGTAAAGCATGAAGAAAGAGAACAAGTCAGTGGGCGTGGCAGGCGTGCCGCTGAAGGTGAAGCTGATTGCTGCACTGTGCGCTGTGGCTGTGGCGGCGGGCGGTGCATTTGCCGTGCTGAACGGCGTAGGGAGACAGGCTGCCGCCCCTGAGCAGGGGGAGGAGACGGTCTCCATTGAGCTGGAGAAGATTCCGGCCTTCTGGCCCAGCGCCTTTGCCGCAGAGGTCTACGAGGAGCCCCCCTTTCAGGACGAGGCCAGCCGCACCAACAACGCCTTTAACGTGCAGGATTTCGGCGAGCAGGGGAAAAACGGCTGGTTCTACCGCTACGGCGACTCCAAGCGCCCCCACCGCTCCAAGCAGATCACCCAGTTTGACGGGGAGAAGTATTTCCAGCCCGGCGCCAACGGACTGGAGATCAAAAAGAACTTCCTCCACACCTCCGAGGCGGCCTCTCCCATTCTGGAATGGCGGGTTGCGGAGGATGGGGCAGTGAACGTGGCCCTCACCTACGTCAAGAATGTGAACGGGGACGCCAACCCCGGCTATCCTGACGGCGTTCAGCTTCTGGTCTACCATGGCGAGGAGCTGCTGAAGCTGGAAAACGTGGACATCAGCACGACTACGGAGAATCTGGCGCAGATTTTCGTGGACGAGCTGTCCGTCAAGGAGGGGGAGAGCCTCTACTTCGTGGTGGATCCCCGGAACAACAACGCCTTTGACGGCGGCAGCCTGTACATCTCCATTACGGACACGGCGGCAAAGGCGGCGGCAATGGCCAATGCCGGCACACGCACGGACAACAACGCCAACAACCAGACCGACTTCGGCGCTCAGGGCAGCAACGGCTGGAGCTATCTCTATGGCACCCAGCCGGAGAACTGCAAGAGCGTCTCCCATGAGAACGAAGGGGAGTATATCAATGCCACCTCCCCCAACCTGTCCATCTCTCAGGGCTTTATCCATCCTGCCATCAACGACAACGCCGTTCTGGGCTGGGTTCCCGCTGTCAACGGCGATGTGGATCTGCGCCTGAAGTACACCAAGTTTGAGCAGCACGACGGCAACCCGGATTTCCCCGACGGCGTGAAGGTGAAGGTGTACAAAAACAATGAGCTGCTCTACGAGGAGCATGTGGACGCCCCTGCTGAGGGGGAGAACAAGATCGCCTTCCGCCTGCCCAAGCTGGCAGTCACTACTTCTGACAGGCTCTACTTTATGGTGGACGCAGAGGAGAACGCCTCCTATGACGGCGGTGCCTTCGACATCACCCTGATTGACATCCGGGGCGCACAGGACGAGAGCGACGTGAGCGTCAGCACCCCGGAGACCCGGCAGAACTTTGCGGACGTAAACGCAGACTTTGGCCCGCAGGGGAGCAACGGCTGGATCTTCCAGTGCGGCTACGGGGACGACCCCTTCCACGCCTA
>CAJOOV010000135.1 GCA_905236265.1 uncultured Oscillospiraceae bacterium
CCTGGGCACGTTTGCGCATGAGGGGCGCAGGATAGCAACGCACCCAAAAAGGGGCGGCAAATGGTGGATGAGGGGCGTTCGATTACAATGCACCTGAAATGGCGGCAAATGGTGGGTGAGGGGGTTCCTCCGCCGGGCCGAAACTCCCTCCGCCCCTTCGGGGCACCTCCCTCAAAGAGGGAGGCATTGGCAAAGGGTTACACGGGTACTGCTTCAGAAAAGCTTTGCTATTGCGTTCACTACTCGTCAGTAGCCCCCTCCGGGAGGGGGCTGTCAGCGAAGCTGACTGGGGGAGAACTCCCTCCGCCCCTTCGGGGCAAATACTCCCTCCGTCACGGCTATGCCGTGACACCTCCCTCTAAGAGGGAGGCATTGGCAAAGAGTGTCAGAATTGCTTTTTCGAGAAGGTTTTGCTGTGCCTTTCCCTATATGTCAAAAGCCCCCTCTTAGAGGGGGCTGTCTGCGTAGCAGACTGGGGGAGTACCCAAAACAAAGCCTTCCCCCATGGGGTGAGCCCGTCTCGGAAACGTGCCTGTGGCACGTTTCAGGGCGAGTGGGATAAAGCGCGAAGCGCCACCTCAATTTCAGGGGGACCATTTGCCGCTTGTTGGCGGCAAATGGTGGATGAGGGGGTTCCACCTCCCGCCCTGCGTTGGGGGCGATTCGTGAATTGCCCCTACACCACGCAGACAGAACGGTTCAACCGGGCGCAGCTCCGCGAGGCTCTGTCTACAGTGTGAGCGCCCCCGCTGCGGTTTCGCAGCGGGGGCGCAGTGGTCTTTGAAATTATTTCGTCTCCGGCTCCTTTGTCTCCACCACGGCCTTCAGACCCTCTGCCAGTCCGGCGATGGACTGAATCTCGGAGGGAATGATGATCTTGGTGGCCTTGCCGTCGGCGGCGGCGGTGAATGCCTCAAGGCTCTTCAGCTTGATGACCGCATCCGTGGGGGCGGCCTCATTCAGCAGGCGCAGCGCCTGAGCCGTGGCCTCCTGCACCTTCAGCACCGCCTGTGCCTTTGCCTCAGCCTCCAGCAGCTTTGCCTCCTTGGCGGCCTCTGCCCGGAGAATCACGCTCTGGCGCTCGCCCTCGGCCACCAGAATCTGGCTCTGCTTCTGGCCCTCGGCCTGCAGAATCTTCTCCCGGCGCTCCCGCTCTGCCTTCATCTGCTTCTCCATGGCGTCCTGAATCTCCTTGGGAGGCAGGATGTTCTTCAGCTCCACCCGGTTCACCTTAATGCCCCAGGGGTCTGTCGCCTCGTCCAGAATGGAACGCATCTGGGAGTTGATGATGTCACGGCTGGTCAGGCTCTCGTCCAGCGTCAGATCGCCGATGATGTTACGCAGGGTGGTTGCGGTGAGGTTCTCAATGGCGGGCATGGGATGCTCCACGCCGTAGGTGTACAGCTTGGGGTCAGTGATCTGGAAGAACAGGACGGTGTCGATCTGAATGGTGACGTTGTCCTTGGTAATCACCGGCTGGGGCGGGAAGTCGGCGATCTGCTCCTTCAGGGACACCGCCTTGGCCACCCGCTCGATAAAGGGAACCTTGAAGTGGAGTCCCACGCCCCACACGGCGTGGAACATGCCCAGCCGCTCGATGACATAGGCTCTGGACTGGCGGACGATGACGATGTTCTTAATCAGAACCAGCAATACCAGCACCACCAGAATGGCAATTGCAATAAATCCTCCCATAGTTGTTTGCTCCTTTCATGATTTAACGTAATTCCTATCCGCTCACAGTGTCTCCACCATGACCTTCACGCCCTCAATCCGCCGGACGAGGACCGTAGCGCCCTTGGGAATCACTTCCCCGGACACAGAGCGGGCGCTCCACTCCTGCCCCATCACCTTCACGCTGCCCCGGTTTTCCAGATTGCAGATCTCGCCGGTGACGATGGCCTGCTGTCCCACCACCCGGTCAAAGTTGGTAGGCTCGCTGCGTCTGGCGGCGAAGTACCGCTTTGCCACCGGGCGAAGTGCCAGCAGGCACAGCAGGGAGACGATCAGAAACGTCCAGATCTGTACCTGATGGCTGGGGGTGAAGAAGCTCACCACCAGCGCCGCCAGACCTCCCACGGAAAACCAGATAGAGGTCAGCCCCACGCTGATGCCCTCCGCCACGGTAAAGACCACGATCACCGCAGCCCAGATGACGGTATCCGACCACATAAGAACACACTCCTTTCTCCATTGGGTGTGAACCTATGATAGCACGCTTTTTCGGAAAAGTAAATCACTCTGCAAAAGAAAACCGTCCCCTTCCGCTCACCGCCCGGCAAGCTGCTTTGCGGTGCGGTAGCCGATGGCCTCTGCCAGATGGCGGGCGGAGATCTGCTCCTCCCCGGCAAGGTCGGCAATCGTCCTTGCCACCCGCAGCAGCCGGTCATAGCTGCGGGCGGTGAGCCCCATGCGCTGGTACGCCCCCCGCATGACGGCGGAGCCTGCCTCGTCCAGCGCACAGAACGCCCGAAGCTCCTGCTGCCCCATGTGGGCGTTGCAGTCCACCCCGGTGCCGGCAAAGCGGCGGCGCTGTATCTCCCGTGCCTGCTCCACCCGCTCCCGGATGGCGGCGGAGGACTCCCCGCCCCGGCGCTGCTCCAGCTCCTCAAAGCTCAGGGCGGGCACCTCCACCTGCAGGTCAATCCGGTCCAGCAGCGGGCCGGAGAGCCGGGAGAGGTACTTCTCCACATCCCGCCGGGAGCATCGGCAGCGGCTGCTGTCATAGCCGTACCAGCCGCACTTGCAGGGGTTCATGGCGCACACCAGCATGAACCTGCTGGGATAGACCACGGAGCCGGAGACTCTGGAGATCTGCACCTGCCCGTCCTCCAGAGGCTGGCGCAGCACCTCAAGGGTGTCCCGGCTGAACTCCGGCAGCTCGTCCAGAAAGAGGATGCCGTGGCTGGCAAGGGAGACCTCTCCCGGTCTCAGCGCCGTGCCCCCTCCCGCAAGGGCGGGGGCGGAGACGGTGTGGTGGGGGGAGCGGAAGGGGCGGTGGAGGGCAAGGGGGCGCTCCGGGTCAAGCAGCCCCGCCACGCTCATCAGCCCCGTCACCTCCAGCGCCTCCTCCCGTGTCATATCAGGCAGGATGGAGGGGATGCGCTTTGCCAGCATACTCTTCCCTGAGCCGGGAGGGCCTACCATGAGCAGGTGGTGCCCCCCGGCGGCGGCGATCTCCGCCGCCCGCTTCACCTGCTCCTGTCCCTTGATGTCCCCGAAGTCCGGCAGGTGCTCCTCCTCCTCTCCCGGCTCCCACGGCGGGGCGGGCGCAATCGTGCTGCGGCCGGAGAGATGGTCGGCGAGCTGCTGCAGGTGCTCCACCGGGTAGACCTGCAGCCCCTCGGCAAGGGCGGCCTCCGGGGCGTTCTCTCTGGGCAGGAAGAGGGCATGGTATCCCGCCCGCTTCGCCGCCAGCGCCATGGGCAGCACCCCCCGCACCGGTCTCAGCGCCCCGGACAGGGACACCTCCCCCAGAAAGGCGCAGCCCTCTGGCAGCAGGCTGAGCTGCCCCGTGGCGTAGAGCAGCCCCACCAGAATGGGCAGGTCGTAAAGGGTGCCCTCCTTCCTCCGGTCGGCGGGGGCGAGGTTCACCGTAATGCGCTGGGCAGGGAAGAGAAAGCCGCAGTTGCTCACCGCCGAGCGCACCCTGTCCCTTGCCTCCCGGACGGCGGCATCCGGCAGCCCCACGATCTCAAAGCCGGGATAGCCCCGGCTGATGTCGCACTCCACGCTCACCGGGTAGCCGGAGAGCCCGAACAGTCCCAGCGAGGGAACATTCACCACCATGCGTTTCAGCTCCTTTCCCCAACAGCATAGCGGAAAAACCGGAAAATTGCAACCGTCCCCGCCCCTGCAGCCGGGGAGAAAAAAGGGAAAAGCGCTGGACAATCCGAGGCGGAGCGTGTATGATTATCTCACCGGGGACAGTCCCGGATTTTATCATTTCATTTGAAAGGGTGATTCCTATGACAAGAGCGCAG
>CAJOOV010000136.1 GCA_905236265.1 uncultured Oscillospiraceae bacterium
CCCTGATTACCCTGAAATACACCCAGTCCAACTCCGTGTGCTATGTGAAAAACGGGCAGGCCATCGGTGTGGGCGCAGGACAGCAGAGCCGCATCCACTGCACCCGTCTTGCCGGTACAAAGGCGGACAACTGGTGGCTGCGCCACCATCCCAAGGTGCTGGGTCTGCAGTTCGTGGACGGTATCCGCCGCCCCGACCGGGACAACGCCATTGACGTGTACCTCTCCGACGAGTACGAGGATGTGCTGGCGGAGGGCGTTTGGCAGAACACCTTTAAGGTAAAGCCCGATGTCCTCACACCGCAGGAGAAGCGGGACTGGATCGCCCAGCAGCAGGGCGTCACTGTCGGCTCCGACGCCTTCTTCCCCTTCGGGGACAACGTGGAGCGGGCGAGAAAGAGCGGCGTGCAGTATATTGTCCAGCCCGGCGGCTCTATCCGGGACGACCATGTGATCGACACCTGCAATAAATACGGCATTACCATGTGCTTCACCGGCATCCGCCTGTTCCACCACTGATGCCGGATTCATGGAGCGCTCTGCGAAAGCGGCTGGAGCAGGATTTCCTCTGCCCCGCCCTGCGGGGACGGGTGCAGTATTTCCTCACCCACTACCACGGTGCGCCGGACAATTACGGGCGGTTCTGCATCCGTGTAGACGGCGAGGAGCACGTCATGGCAAATCCCTATGACTACTATGTCAAGGGATATGACTGTGAAGAGTACCGTCTGAAAGAGGAACGGGGCATCCCGGAACGGGAGTGGACGGGCAAGGGTACGCTCCACGAGGCGGAGAATCAGGCGGTGGAGGACGAGGTGGAGCGTCAGGCAATTTCAGACGGGGTATTCGAGATCTGGTTTGTCACAAGAGCCCTCCGGCAATACACCCAGTCCCCCATCTCTGACAGCCTCTCCTCCCAAGACCCGCTGGTGCGGCTGTTTGCCGTGCTGGATCGGAGGGTGGGAAAGCGCACGCTCCTGCGTTTGGCGCAGGAGGCGGCGGTTCAGCCGGAATGGCTGCGCTTTTTCTACCTACTGCGGCTGGAGGCGGAGGGGGTGGCTGCGCCGTGATTACCACCCTTCTCATGGACTTGGACGACACCATTCTGGACTTCCGCCGCTGTGAGGCTTTCGCCCTGACAAAGGCGCTGGAGGCGCTGGGGATTGCCCTCACGCCTGGGGTGCTTTCCCGCTACAGCGCCATCAATGACCAACACTGGAAGGCGCTGGAGCGCCGGGAGATCAGCCGGGAGGAGGTTCTGGTGGGGCGCTTTCGGGTGCTTTTTCGTGAGCTTGGCATCACCGCCTCTCCCCAAGAGGCGCAGGCGCACTACGAGGAGCAGCTCAGCCGTCAGCATTTCTTTCTCCCCGGCGCACAGGCGCTGCTGGAACAGCTGAAGGGGCGCTATGAGCTGGATGTGATCTCCAACGGCACCGCCGTAGTACAGGACAGGCGGCTGGCGGAGTCCGGGCTGGAAGAGGTGTTCACCCACATTTTTATCTCCCAGCGGCTGGGCTGTGACAAGCCCTCCCCGGCGTTTTTCGACGCCTGCTTTCAGGCCATGCCCGGCAAACGCCGGGAGGAATGTCTCATTGTGGGAGACAGCCTGACCTCGGATATTCTGGGGGGAATCAACGCAGGCATTCAAACAGTCTGGTTCAATCCCCGGCACATGCCGGCACGGGAGGACATTCCGGCGGATTGGGAGATTTCCGCTTTGCAGGAGCTGCCCGGACTGCTGGAAAGCATAGGAGGATGAGTCAGCGCATATGGCAAAATATGAACGGTTTGATATTCACGGCTCCTTTGACAGCCTGAAAGAGCAGATTTATCACCACATCCTCCATGGCAGCCTCTCCGCCTCCATAGAGGACAGCAGCGACTTTCACTCCGGCAGCGCCCGCTGCTGCGTCATGGTCTTTGAACGCTACAGCATGATGGGCAGCAACCGGGTGAGCCTGAATGTGACCCTGTTCCAGAGCGAGCCGGATGCACCCATCGCCCTTTCCGCCATCACGTCGGGAGGCAGTCAGGCTTTATTGTGGAAGATCAACACCATCGGAGAGGAAGCATTTCTCGAAAAGCTCCGGGAAATCATCTGATAGGAGGAAAACGATGAACGTATTAGTTGTAGGCGGCGGCGGACGGGAGCACGCCATCTGCTGGAAGCTGGCGCAGTCCCCCAAGGTGAGTACCCTGTACTGCGCCCCCGGAAACGCCGGAATTGCGCAGCTGGCGCAGTGCGTGGATATTGCCGCCACGGACGTGGAGGCCATGGTCATCTGGGCAAGGGAGCACGCCATTGATTTCGTCGTCGTCGCCCCGGACGACCCTCTCGCTCTGGGCATGGTGGACGCTATGGAGGCCGCAGGGCTGCGTGCCTTCGGCCCCCGGAAAAACGCCGCAATCATCGAGGCATCCAAGGCGTTTTCCAAGGAGCTGATGGCAAAGTATCACATCCCCACCGCAAAATACCGCACCTTTACCGACGAGGCGCAGGCGCTGGACTACATCGACGCACAGGGCGCTCCTATCGTAGTCAAGGCAGACGGTCTTGCGCTGGGAAAGGGCGTGATTGTCGCCGCCACTGTGGAGGAGGCAAAACAGGCTGTCCGGGACATGATGGAGGGCGGCAGGTTCGGCGCTTCGGGGAGCACGGTGGTGATTGAGGAGTGCATGACAGGGCCGGAGGTCACGGTGCTGGCCTTTGCCGACGGTAAGACGGTGAAGCCCATGATCTCCTCTCAGGATCACAAGCGTGCCTTTGACGGGAATCTGGGTCCCAATACCGGGGGCATGGGCGCCTTCTGCCCCTCCCCCAACTATACCCCTGACATCGCACAGCGGTGTATGGAGGAGATTTTCCGTCCCACCATGGCAGCCATGCAGGCGGAAGGCAGACCCTTTAAGGGTGTGATCTACTTCGGACTGATGCTCACTGAGGAAGGTCCCAAGGTGGTGGAATACAACGCCCGCTTCGGCGACCCGGAGACTCAGCCGCTGCTGAGTATGCTGGAGACGGATCTGATGGAGATTTTTCAGGCTTGCGTGGATGGCACGCTGGATGAGCTGGAGATTCGCTGGAAGGAAGGCGCAGCCTGCTGTCTGGTGCTTGCCAGCGGCGGGTATCCCCTCAGCTACGAGAAAGGCCATGTCATCTACGGTCTGGAGGAGGTTCCCCAGTGGGCAACCGTGTTCCATGCAGGCACCCGGAAAAAAGACGGCGCATTTGTCACCGCCGGGGGGCGGGTGCTGGGCGTGACGGCTGTGGGCACTGACCTGAAGGACGCCGTGGCAAAAGCCTATGAGGCGGCAAAGCCCATTCACTGGAAGGATATGCACTATCGCAGGGACATCGGACAGGTCTGGGTGGACTGAGGCCAGCCAGACCCTGTAGCGGCTGTATACAAAGTCCACCGGGCTTTCACTGGGATGAGACTGCCTGCCGCCATGCGGCGGGCAGTTTTTTTCCTTTTCCTCTTGCTTTTTTCCTCCGCCTCGGCTATAATATGCAAGCAATACACCTGCCGGTGTGATGGAATTGGTAGACGTAGTGGACTCAAAATCCACCGCTGGCGACAGCGTGCCGGTTCGAGTCCGGCCACCGGCATTTGCAGGAAGGCTGGGCAGCGGAGAGATTCCGCTGGTCTGCTTTTCCTTTTTCAGCCCTCAGGCTTCTGACTCAGCTCTGGGGATTCATGGAGGGTTACTCAAGTGGTCGAAGAGGCGTGACTCGAAATGGGCATGGGTTCTGGCCGCTTTCTCCGTTGAAACTTCTTGATTGATAAGGGTTTTCGCCGGTTCAAATTTCAAAATTTCATATTGTTCTTGCGTGTTTTTCTTGCATTTTCTCAGCGCACGGAAAACACTTGAGATA
>CAJOOV010000137.1 GCA_905236265.1 uncultured Oscillospiraceae bacterium
TTCTATGGCTTCCGCTATATGAAAGTAGACTGTTCTGAGGCAGTGGCGGCGGAGTGCTTTACCGCAGTGCATCTGCGCAGCGACATGCCCCAGACCGGCTTTGTAACGACTGGCAGTGCGCTGGTCAACCGGCTTTATGAGAACGCCATGTGGGGCATGAAGGACAACTTCTTGGAGGTGCCCACCGACTGCCCCCAGCGGGACGAGCGGCTGGGCTGGACAGGAGACGCTCAGGCCATTTCGGAGACCGCCTGTCAGGCGCTTTATATGCCTGCGTTCTACCGGAAGTATCTCTGGGATATGCGGGCAGAGCAAAGCATTCTGGGCGGCAGCGTTCCCAATGTGGTGCCCCGCATCAAGCGGGAGATGATCGGCGAGCATGGTTCCTGCCCTTGGGCGGACGCAGGGGTGATTATCCCGTGGAATACATGGCGCTATTACGGCAGCCGTGACCTGCTGCGGGAGACCTATCCGGGCATGAAGGCGTGGGTGGACTGCCAGCGCCGGAGAGAGGAGGCCATTGGCGGCCCCCATCTGGTGAAGGACGGCTTCCACTTTGCTGACTGGCTGGCTTTGGACAACCCCCAGCCCGGCCCCTTTGGGGCAACCGACCCGCTGTATGTCTCCAGTGCCTACTACTACCGCTGCGCCCAGATTGTCGCAGAGGCGGCGGAGATTCTGGGCTATGAGGAGGCAGCGGAGTACAGGGCTTTGGCCGGGGCTATTCTGGCGGCGATCCGGGAGACCTATTTTGACGCTGCCGGTCTTTGCACCATTCAGACCCAGACAGCGGCAGCCCTTGCCGTGGTGTTTGGTCTGACCGAGCGTCTGAGCGAACAGGGTGATGCCCTGAACCGCCTTGTAAAGGCGAACCACGACCATCTGAATACCGGCTTTGTGGGCACGCCCATCCTCTGTCAGGCGCTGAGTATGACCGGACACCATGACACGGCGGTGACGATCCTGCTGCAGGAGGATTTCCCAAGCTGGCTGTACAGCGTGAAGCTGGGGGCGACCACCATCTGGGAGCGCTGGAACTCCGTATTACCCGACGGGCACATGAACCCGGAGGGGATGAACTCCCTGAACCATTACACCTATGGCAGCATAGCCGGGTGGATGATGGGCTATCTCTGCGGCATCCGTCCCGCAAAGCCGGGCTATCGCAGCGCCATTTTGGAGCCGAGAGCGGATAAACGGCTGGGTCACGCCTCGGCAGTGCTGGACACGGCGGCAGGACATTTTGCCAGCGCATGGCAGTATGACGGAGACCATGTCTCTTATGATATAACCATTCCCTTTGGTGCGACAGCACTGCTGCGGCTGCCCGGACAGCAGCCCCGGCAGCTGAGCGCCGGAACCTATCATTTTTCATAAGGAAGGTGCAGAAGATGAAACAGATCAAATGGAACGAGAATTGGAAATTCTGGCCGGATAAGGACGCCTTTGCTCTGGTGTGGAATATTCCCGACAATGCCAGAGAGGTGACGCTGCCCCACGATGCCATGATTGAACATGCCGCCTATGCCGAAAGCCCCAATCAGGGCAACACCGGCTTCCGGGACGGCGGCAACTACACCTATGTGAAGCATCTGGATTTGAGCGAAGAAGAGCTGGGAGAAAAGTACATCCTGAAATTCGAGGGCGTTTACTGCCATGCGCTGGTCTATGTCAACGAGCAGCTGGCAGGCAGCGAGGCCAACGGCTATTCCGCCTTCTATGTGAACCTGACGCCGCTGCTGCACGCAGGGCGCAACGAGATCCGGGTACAGGTGCGAAACGCCGGTATGACCAACAGCCGCTGGTACTCCGGCAGCGGCATCTATCGGGATGTGTACCTGTTCACTTCCGGCGCTTCTTACATTGAGCCGGACAGCGTACAGGTCACCACCGAGCGTGCAGATGAGGCGTATGCGGTGCTGTCGGTGAAAACCGTCGTAATCAATGAGACACCCGCAGCCAGAACCTTCCGCCTGCAAACCCGCCTGTGCGGCAAAAACGGTGTCAGCGCCGGGGAGGAGACCTCTCCCTTCTTCCTGAAGGCCGGGGAGAAGAAGGCCGTCACCCAGCGCATTCTGGTGAAGCACCCCGCCCTCTGGTCTGAGGACATGCCCGCCCTGTACACAGTGGAGAGCAGCCTTTATGACGGGGAGACCCTCACGGATTCCGCCTGCGACACCTTCGGCATCCGCACCCTGTCGCTGGATGCCGCACATGGACTGCAGGTCAACGGAAAGACAGTAAAGCTCCGGGGCGCCTGCATCCACCACGACAGCGGCATCATCGGCGCCGCCACCTACGAGGATGCCCAGCTGCGGCAGATCAGGCTGCTGAAGGAGGCCGGTTTCAACGCTGTGCGGATTTCCCATCACCCCGCCGCCCCGGCGCTGCTGCGTGCCTGCGACGCTCTTGGCGTGTACGTCATGGACGAGTTTTCCGACATGTGGCGCAGAGCCAAGAA
>CAJOOV010000138.1 GCA_905236265.1 uncultured Oscillospiraceae bacterium
ATGCCGCCCCGGATATGGCGCTGGGCTTTGTTCTCCTCCAGTACCGGCAGCACCTGACGGTACAGACTGCGGTTGATGGCGGGCAGGCGCTCCCGCAGATCCTTGTGGACGGTGGATTTGCTCACTCCAAAGGCCTGAGCAGCCGAACGCACGGTGGCCCTGTGTTCGATCATATAGGCTGCAAGTGCCTGGGCACGCTCTTCGATGTTCCCTTTCATCGGCAACAACTCCATTTCCCGTTTCTCCCTCTCCCCTGTCCGCCTCCCCGGACAGGGGTTTTTTCCATGGGACGGCGCTGCGGCCCGGTACGCAACAGCCTATGCGGGTTTTGTGGGGTTCATGCAGGATGCCGCAAAACAGCGGCCGCACTTTTGGAAAATATTCCGTGCAAACTATTGAATTTTCCCGCAAATGCTCTATAATAGGAGTGTGCATAAAGTCATGCAAATCAGCGGGCATTCTCCACAGCGGAGCGCCCCAAATGGAAAAGGAGAGCTGCGTATGAGCAAGAAGTTTGTTTACCAGTTTTACGAAGGAAACAAGGACATGCGTGAGCTGCTGGGCGGCAAGGGTGCCAACCTGGCAGAGATGACCAACGCCGGTATGCCCGTCCCCAAGGGCTTCACCGTCACCACCGAGGCCTGCACCCAGTATTATCTGGACGGCCGCAAGATCAATGACGAGATTCAGGCTGAGATTCTGGACAATCTGGCAAAGCTGGAGGCCGAGAACGGGAAGAAGTTCGGCGATCCCGAGAACCCCCTGCTGGTCTCCGTGCGCTCCGGTGCCCGTGCCTCCATGCCCGGCATGATGGACACCATCCTGAATCTGGGTATCAACGACACCGTGGCCGAGGGTCTGGTCAAGCTCACCAACAACCCCCGCTTTGTGTATGACTCCTACCGCCGCTTTATCCAGATGTTCTCCGATGTGGTCATGGAGCTGCCTAAGAAGAACTTCGAGCAGCTCATTGACGAGATGAAGGAAAAGCGGGGCGTGCATCTGGACAGCGAGCTGGGCACTGAGGATATGCAGGAGCTGGTAGCGCAGTTCAAGGCCTTCTACAAGGAGCAGATGGGCACCGACTTCCCCTCTGACCCCAAGATTCAGCTCATGGAGGCCGTGAAGGCTGTGTTCCGCTCCTGGGACAACGAGCGTGCTCAGGTCTATCGTAAGATGAACGACATCCCCTCTGACTGGGGCACTGCCGTCAACGTACAGACCATGGTATTCGGCAACTGGGGCGATGACTCCGGCACCGGCGTTGCCTTCACCCGTGACCCCGCCACCGGCGAGAAGCGGCTGTTCGGCGACTTCCTGATGAACGCTCAGGGCGAGGACGTGGTTGCCGGTATCCGCCGCACCAGCGACATCTCTGAGCTGAAGCGGATCAACCCCGCTGTCTATGAGGAGTTTGTCACCATCGCCACCCGTCTGGAGAACCACTACCATGACATGCAGGACATGGAGTTCACCATTGAGCGGGGCAAGCTGTATATGCTCCAGACCCGTAACGGCAAGCGCACCCCCGGTGCCGCTCTGAAGATCGCCGTGGATCTGGTGAAGGAGGGTCTCATTGACGAGAAGCAGGCGCTCATGATGCTGGAGCCCAACAGTCTTGACGCTGTTCTCCACTCCAACTTCACCAAGGAGGCTCTGGCCTCTGCCAAGCCCGTGGCGATCGGCGTTCCCGCCTCCCCCGGCGCAGGCTGCGGCGCAGTCTACTTCACCGCTGAGGAGGCCGAGGCCGCTGCCGCCAACGGCCCTGTCATTCTGGTGCGTCAGGAGACCTCCACGGAGGACATCGTGGGTATGCAGGTCTCTCAGGGCATCCTGACCGCCCGTGGCGGACGTGCCTCCCACGCCGCCGTGGTCGCCCGGGGCATGGGCCGCTGCTGCGTAGCAGGCGTGGCCAGCCTTGTGGTGGACGAGGACGCCAAGGTGGCTACCCTCGCCGGGAATACCATCCACGAGGGCGATTTCGTCTCTCTGGACGGCTCCACCGGCAACGTCTATCTGGGCAAGCTGGAGACGGAAGAGGCGCACATCGCCGGTGACTTTGCCACCATCATGGAGTGGGCGGACAAGTACCGCCAGCTGCAGGTGCGCACCAACGCCGACAACCCCCATGACGCAAGCGTTGCCCGTGACTTTGGCGCTGAGGGCGTGGGTCTGGTTCGTACCGAGCACATGTTCTTCGCCGAGGATCGTATCCCTGCCGTGCGTGAGATGATCGTGGCTCCTACGGAAAAGGAGCGCCGCATTGCGCTGGACAAGATTCTGCCCATGCAGCGGGGGGACTTCGAGGGCATCTTCAAGGCTATGGCAGGTCTGCCTGTCACCATCCGCCTGCTGGATCCCCCTCTGCACGAGTTCCTGCCCACGGAGGACGAGGACATTGCCGCTCTGGCAAAGACCATGGGTCTCACCTTCGAGCATCTGAAGAATACTGTGGTCTCCCTGCAGGAGGTCAACCCCATGATGGGAATGCGGGGCTGCCGTCTGCCCATCCAGTGGCCTGAGATCGCTGAGATGCAGACCCGTGCCATCATCGAGGCCGCTATCAATGTCTATCGGCAGACCGGCACCAAGGTGCTGCCTGAGATCATGGTTCCCCTGATTGCCTCCGACCACGAGCTGAAGTTCGTCAAGGACATCATCAG
>CAJOOV010000139.1 GCA_905236265.1 uncultured Oscillospiraceae bacterium
ACGTCGAAGGTGCCGCCGCCCAGGTCATAGACCATGATCTTCTGGTCCTGCTCCTTGTCCACGCCGTAGGCCAGGGCTGCGGCGGTGGGCTCGTTGATGATACGCTTGACCTCAAGACCGGCAATCTTGCCTGCGTCCTTGGTGGCCTGACGCTGGGAGTCGGTGAAGTAGGCGGGGACGGTGATAACGGCCTCGGTGACCTTCTCGCCCAGATACGCCTCGGCATCCGCCTTCAGCTTCTGGAGGATCATGGCGCTGATCTCCTGAGGCGTGTAGCGCTTGCCGTCGATGTTCACCTTGTAGTCGCTGCCCATCTCACGCTTGATGGAGATGACGGTGCGGTCAGGGTTGGTGATGGCCTGACGCTTTGCCACCTGACCCACCATGCGCTCGCCGTCCTTGCTGATGGCCAGCACGGAGGGAGTGGTGCGGTTGCCCTCTGCGTTGGTGATGACCACAGGCTCGCCGCCTTCCATCACGGCCACGCAGCTATTGGTTGTACCCAAGTCGATACCGATAATCTTAGACATAATGTTTTCCTCCTAAATCTATAAAAAGATAAGTTTTAACAGGTTTATCACCCCGCACCCCGTCTGTAGGGGCGCACCGTGTGCGCCCGAAGAAATGCGGCGGCTGGGTGGGCGCACGCTGTGCGCCACTGCAAAATATGCCTCGAAAGGCGGTTGTGGACAAATCAGTTTGCCACCTGCACCATGGCGAAGCGGATGACCTTCTCTCCCATGATGAAGCCGGTCTGAAAGACCTGCGCCACCACGTTCTCCCCCAGCGTCTCGTCCTCAATGTGCATCACCGCATTGTGGAAGTTGGGGTCAAAGGGCTTGCCCAGAGCGTCAATGGGCTTGATGCCCAGCGAATCCAGCACGTTCACAAGCTGGGTCATGGTCATCTCAACGCCCTTGAGAAACGCCTCGTCCTCGCTGCCCTGCTTCAGCGCCCGCTCCAGATTGTCGTACACCGGCAGAAATGCCAGCGCAGCGTCGGCCTTTGCCTTGGAGTAGGCATCGCTCTTTTCTTTGGCGGAGCGGCGGCGGAAGTTGTCGTACTCGGCAGCCAGCCGGAGAAGCTGATCCTCCTTGGCGGCAAGCTGCTGCTTAAATGTCTCGGCGGGGTCAGTCTCCGCCGTCTTTGTCTCACTCTGCTTCTGGGAATCCGGCGCTGCCTCCTCGTTGACCTTGGCTTCTTCCGCCGCTGCTGCGGTTTCCTCCGCCGTGGTCTCCGGGGTCATGTTCTCGGTTTCCTGTTTGCTCATCTATTTCCAGCCTCCTTGCAGCTATTGGTTTTTGTCATCCTCCCCGCTGGGAGGCTTGGGCGGGTTCAGCGCCTTCCGCTCCCGCTGGGGCAGGGAGGTGGTCTGTGGGGCGCTGAAGAGCTTGCTCAGATTATCCGCCAGATAGGACAGCTTTGCCGTCACTCTTGCATAATCCATCCGGGTGGGGCCTACCACGCCAATCACGCCCTTCAGCCCCTCGCCAATGTCATAGCTGGCCAGCACCACGCTGGTGTCCTTCAGCTCCTCCGCCACGTTCTCCGGCCCGATGAGGATTTTCGTATCCTGTTCCCCCTCCAGAACGGGGAGGGACATCTTGGAGAACTCCGGCTCTCCGGAGAGGTAGGTCATCAGCTTTTTTGCCTTGCTCAGATCCTGATACTCCGGGCTTTCCAGCAGGTGGCCCACGCCGCTGGTGTGGACGCTGCCTCTGCCCAGATCCTCCAGCACATCCATGGCAAAGCTCACCACCAGTGAAATGAGACCGTAGGAGTCGTTGTCCGCCTTTTCGGACACCCGGTTCAGCTCTGCGCTGAGCTGGCTCAGGCTCTTTCCGGTGAAGCTGGTGTTCAGCAGGGTGCTGAGAAGCTGAAGCTGGGGCTCGGTGATTTCACCGGGCAGGTGAATCAGCTTGTTCTTCACGCCGCTGCCGCTGGTCATCACCACAGCGATAAAGCTCTTGGCATCCACCATCAGCAGGTCATAGCGGGAAATGGTACTCTGGCGGCTCCCGGCGGTGAGGGAGAAGGCGGGGTAGTTCGTCATCTGGCTGACCAGACGTCCCGCCTGATCGATCACCCGGTCAAGCTCCTGCATCTTGTTTTCCAGCGCAAGGTTGATCCGGTCAGTCTCCTGAATGGACAGCTTGTGCTCCTCCATCAGCTCGTTCACATAGAAGCGGTAGCCTGCAGGGGTGGGAATCCGCCCCGAGGAGGTGTGGGGCTGTTCCAGATAGCCCAGCTTTTCCAGCGCCGCCAATTCGTTTCGGATGGTGGCGGAGGAGCAGTTCAGCGCCGCCTTTTCCGCCACTGCCTTGGAGCCAATGGGCTCTGCAGTCTGGATATAGTTTTCTACCACCGCCCGGAGAATCCGCCTGCGGCGATCTGACAGTGCCAAGCCCATCACCTCACTTCTTTAGCACTCAATCTCCCTGAGTGCTAAAGGTACTATAACACCGGAGGGAATGATTGTCAATAGGTGAATTGGTGAATAGTTTGTGAACCTTCCGGGGGAAGAATGCTGGAAAAAACTGCCCCTCTGTTTTATCAGAGAGGCAGTCAGATTGCCAAAGGGTATGATTACTGCTCCGTGAGGGCGAAGGCGAGAACCTCCCCCGTCCTGTCGTCCACTGTGGCGGTGAAGCCGCACTGACGCTTCATCGCCTCCTCCTTGGAGGCGGGGGATTTGGAATAGCCCCAGAAGGTGTCCATGTCCTCTTCTGCGCCGTCCGTCACGGCGTAGACGGCGGCGGTGTAGGTAGTCTCATGGCTCAAAAAGGGGCGCTTTGCGGACTCTACAATGGTCACGACTGTCTCGCCGTCAAAGTCCTCTGTCTGGGCGGTGAGGATGTCTGCCATTTTGAGGTTCTCCTCCCTGCGCTGCTGCTTTGTGTAGGAGGCGGAGAGGGAGGTGGTGTTGTAATAATAGGTGAGATACCCCAGCACACTGGCAGAGCCGAGGACAAACAGTGCCCCCAGCAGGGCGAGCTGCTTTTTCGTGAAGCGGAGGGGGGCGCTTTCGCCGTGGGTCAGTCCCATCCGGCTGGTGACGGGCAGGACGGCGGAGAGGAGAACGGTCAGCACCACGGACTCGATGGGGAACAGAAAGAGGTTTTTCACCATGCCGGGGACGGTGAGCACATAGGGTGCCCCGTCCATGAACAGGCGGTAATACCAGATCATAATAGGGGTTTGCAGCAGAATGTTGACAAACAGGCAGATGCAGAACCGGCTGAGCATCACCCGCACCGGGGTGAGCTTCGCCCGGTAGAGGAACAGGGCGAAGAGGAGGGAGCCTGCCACCTCTGTGAGAAGAAAGGGAGGGAAGTACACCCCCTCCGGGTGGATGAGATAGCCCAGAATGTCGGTGACCACGGCGCAGAGGGCGGCCATCACCGGGCCGAACACCATGGCGCCCACGGCGTTGGCGAGAAAGGCGGTGTTGATCTTCAGCCCCGGCGCAAGGGGAATGGCCACCAGCTTCAAGGCCAGCCGGACGGCGATCATCAGCGCCGCAAAGACCAGCATACGGGTGTCCCGCAGCTCTGCGGCGGCGTCCCGCCAGTAGGCGGCGGAAAAGGGGTGGGGGTAGAGGGCGGTGGATTTCTGACGGTGCATGGGAAACGCTCCTTCCATGGGCAGTTGCCACAGGAAACGGGAAAGGGGTGAACTGTGGACACAGTTCACCCCGCAAGCCTGATGCCTTGTGGCAGCGGGATGCGGCGAAAGCACTGCGGGATAACCCCATTCGTCCGGCGGACAACTCCCCGTTCCGCCGGCACTGCACGCTTTGGCCTACTCTGCCTGATTGGAGTCTATTATATGGATTCAGACGAATAAATCAAGAGTGTTCCCTTAAAAACATGGATTCCACAGGTAATATCTGTACCTGTCTGCGTTATTCACTGAACAAAACGGGCTTTGGGAGATGAACGAATAAAAGGGGCTGTCCCACAAAAGGAAAATGCACAGACAGCCCTCTTTGTCGGCTTCGCTGACAGCCCCTGTAGGGGCACACAGTGTGCGCCCGGTTACTCCCCCAGTCAGCTTTACTGACAGCCCCCTCTAAGAGGGGGCCATTGGCAAAGATTGATAGTCGTAATAGATTTGCCAATGCCTCCCTCTCTGAGGGAGGTGCCCCGAAGGGGCGGAGGGAGGTCTCCCCCGCCCGCTTCGCTGACAGCCTTTCGCAGAGGAGTGCCTGCGGCTGGCACGGCGAAGCTGTGACGGAAGGAGAGGCAGAAAAAGAATGCGTATTTTCAACGCAACGTGCTGAAAATACGCATTTCTTCTTGACGACCCCTTTGGTGGAGGTGCCTGCCCAAAGGGCAGACGGAGAGGAATAGGGATTTGCGCAATCTGCCTCTCATGAGACAGCCCTTTGTTTGCAATATTCAGATGGACTCCCCCAGCACCTTTCCCGCCGCCTGTGTGACCTTCAAGGCCACATCTGCCTGCCCCTGAGAGGTGACCGCATCGGGGAGACAGCGCCGCAGCAGGGCGGCGAGGGGAGAGGCGGGAGCCTGCTTGCCGGAGACGGCGGAGAGGACAGTGAAATCCTGCGTCCAGCTCTGGGAGCCGGAGGTGTTGGAGGCCGTCAGCAGGAAGGTGTAATCGCCGGGGCTGAGCCTGTCAAAGGGGATATAGCGGCTCAGGGTGTGGACAGAATAGGTGGTGGTGTAGGGGGTGACTTCTGTGGGGGGGACGACCTCTCTGCCGTCGCCGTCCAGAAGGGAGACGGTGACATGGGAAATCAGACTGTCAGAGTATACGTCCCCGTACAACTCTGCGCCCTGCCCCTGATGAAGGCTGTCCGGGAGACTGACCCCCACGATGGAGGGGGCGTCGCCGGTTCCGGTGCCTTTGCCTGCGTACTTGGGCCAGTAGGTGCTGCGGGCGAGAGTGCCCCGGCGGACGGAGACGGTGGGATAGTTCTTGGGGATTTCAAAGTGGAAGCACCAGTAGTGCCCCGCCTGATAGGCTCCGGTGGCATCGTCGTGTACGGAGCGGATGTATTTCCAAGTCCCCGGCTTGTCGTTTTCCAGCTCGTAGTGGAGGAACTTCAACTGCCCGGTGAGGGTGTTCCAGTCCTTGGGGCGGTACTGCTTGAGGCGCTGGAAGCGCTCGTTGTGCCACTGGCAGATGCCGTAGCTGGTGCCGCCGTCTCCCACGGCGTTGGGGTTGAAATTGGATTCACACTGGACATTTGCCAGCACGCCGCAGGCGGCGGCGTTGTTCAGTCCCATCTCCGTGCGCAGATACTGGTAAATAATCGTCTCGTTGGAAACCGCAAAGGCATCCTGCGGCAGCAAGCTGACCACGGCCAGCAGAGCCAGCAGCAGGGAAAGCGCCCGTCTTGCTTTCTTCATGAACCGAATCTCCTAACAGCATAAAATGGACAGTAAAGTATACATACAGCTTTATTATAGCGATTCTGAAGAAAAAGGCAAGAAAAACTTCATAAACGGGCAGAAAAAGGGCAGCGCAGGGGAGAGCTGCGCCGCCCGGAGGGGGATTTTGCGTGAAAGGCATCAGAGACAGGCTTTGATCTTGGAGATCATCTCCTGATATTCCTCATCAGAGAGGGTGACCTTGCCGGGGTTCATGGCAAAGGTGCCGCCCCACTCAAAGCCGTCCTTGTATTTGGGGACAAGGTGCATGTGCAGATGGCAGCCGGTATCGCCGTAGGCGCCATAGTTCAGCTTGTCAGGGCGGAAGGCGGCGTGAATGGCCTTTGCGGCGTGGTTCACGTCGGCAAAGAAGGCGTTGCGCTCTTCCTCTGTGATGTCCACGATCTCGCTGACATGATCCTTGTAGGCCACGATGCAACGGCCGGGGTGGCTCTGCTCCTTGAACAGGATGAGCTGGCTCACCTGCAGGTCACAGATTTTGATACCGAATTTCGCCAGAGGCTCCCCGCCCACGCAGTAGCCGCAGCTTGCGTCCTTCATAACAACAGCTCCTTTTTTCACAGTGTATGGCAAACCTGCCTGTTTGCGTCATTATAGCACGTTTCTTCCCAGAATGCCACCGAAGGCGTAAAAAACGTCCCGCCTGTTTCCAGACGGGACGTTTTGCGAATCAATCGTTGACGTAAGGCAGCAGAGCGATCTGACGGGCACGCTTGATTGCCACAGTCAGCTGACGCTGGTGCATTGCGCAGGTGCCGGTGGTGCGGCGGGGAAGAATCTTGCCCCGCTCAGAGAGATAGCGGCGCAGCTTGCCGGTATCCTTATAGTCAATCGCTTCCACCTGATCTACGCAGAAATTGCAAACCTTTCTGCGCTTACGGGTACGGGTTTTATCAAAAGCCATAATAGCGTCTCCTTTCGTTGAGATAGAACGTATCCTTTTTCACGGACGTTTACGCTCAAAAAGTCCTTAAAACGGCAGCTCGCCGTCGTCGTCGCCCAGCTCCGCAAACTCGGACACAGCAGGGGCGCCGGAGGGCTCATAGGCACTGGGGACATTTCCGCCAGCATAACCGCCGCCGTAATTGTTCCCGCCGCCGTTCTGATAGCCGCCGTTGCCGCCGTAGCCGGTATTTCCGCTGCGGGGGGCATAGTTACCGCCGTCGTTGGAGCGTCTGGACTCACCAAAGTAGATATTGTTGGCCACTACCTCGGTGCTGTAACGCTTGTTGCCGTCCTTATCCTGCCAGTCCCGCACCTGCAGCCGGCCCTCCACCACGATCATACTGCCCTTGGTGAAGTATTTGCTGACAAACTCTGCGGTGCCCCGCCATGCCACGATGTCGATGAAATCGGCACTGCGCTGTCCGGTGGCCTTGTCGGCAATATCACGGTCTACCGCAATACGGAAGGACGCCACGGCGATGCCGGACTGGGTCCGGCGCAGCTCCGGGTCACGCACAAGGCGGCCCATGAGCACAATGTGATTGAGCATGAGTGATCCCCCTTACTCGGCCAGATCAATGACCATGGAACGGATCACGCCGTCGGTGATGTTGAAGTTACGAGTCAGCTCAGCGGGGAAAGCGGGAGCGGAGTCGAAGGTCATGAGAACGTAGTAGCCCTCATTTTTGTGGTTGATGGGATAAGCCAGATGACGCTTGCCCCACTCACTGACCTCGGCCAGAGTGCCGTTCGCCTCCACCAGAGACTTGAACTTTTCTACGATAGCAGCGATAGCCTCGTCCGCAAGAGCGGCGTCGATGATATACATTGCCTCGTACTTACCGTTGACCTTTGCCATGTTTGCACCTCCTTATGGACTATATGGCCCTTTCCTGCCGAAAAGGGCAAGAGAAGTAACGGCTCCTTCCAGAGCCGTGCCTGAATATTGTAACAGCTTTTCCCGGAATGTCAAGACAAAACCGGTGATTTTGCAGAAAAAACCCCGGAGACAGGGTCTCCGGGGATAGGCTTGGGGAAAACGGTATCAGATGAACAGGGACTCGTAAATGCTCTGATACTCCCTTGCGGATTTGTTCCAGCTGAAGTCAGCGGTCATCTCCCGGCGCATCAGCCTTGCCCATGCCTCGGTGTCCTGATGCACTGTGAGGGCACGGTCAAGGGCGGAGAGCATATCCTCGGCGTTGATATTGCCGAAGGTGAAGCCCAATCCCTCGTCCGTATCCGGGTTGTAGGCGGGCACGGAGTCCTTCAGGCCGCCGGTGAGCCGGACAACGGGAACGGTGCCGTAGCGCATGGCGATCATCTGGCTCAGGCCGCAGGGCTCGGAGATGGAGGGCATGAGGAACAGGTCGGCACCGGCATAGATGGCGCTGGACAGGGGGGCGGAATAGGTGATATTGGCGGATACCCTGCCGGGGTAGCGGCTCTGGGCGTTGCGGAAGAACTCCTCGAAGCTCCACTCGCCGGTGCCCAGCAGGACGAACTGCACCTCCGGGTTGGCCATGATCCGGTCAAAGGCGGCGGTAATCAGGTCATAGCCCTTGTGCCCCACCAGACGGGAGATGCTGCCGATAATGACGGCGTTGGGGTTCACATCCAGCCCCAGCTGTTCCTGCAGCTTGCGCTTGCACTCCCACTTGCCGGAGAAATCCTCCGCCGTGAACTTGGCGGGAATCTTCTCGTCCTTGGAGGGATCCCACACATCCATGTCGATGCCGTTGAGGATGCCCCGGATCTTGTGCTGCTGGGAGGCCACGACGCCCTCCAGACCGTGGGCATAGAAAGCATACTGCAGCTCCTCTGCGTAGGTGGGGGAGACCGTGGTGACGAAATCGGAGGACATGATAGCGCCCTTCATCAGGTTTACGTCGTTGTAGTAGCTCAGCAGACCCTCGTTGAAGTAGCTGTTGTAGTCCAGACCGAAGACCTCGGTGAGGATGGAATTGCCGTAGCGCCCCTGATACTCAATGTTGTGGATGGTGTACACCACCTTGGTGGCGGAGAGCTCCGGGAGACGGGTGCGCCCCTCGATCAGGTAGATGGGCACCAGTGCCGTCTGCCAGTCGTTGCAGTGGATAATGTCAGGGCTCCAGCCGATCTGGGCGGGGGTCTCGATCACTGCCTTGGAGAAGTAGGCAAAGCGCTCGCCGTCGTCGAAGTGGCCATAGAGGCCGTTGCGCTTAAAGTACGCCTCGTTGTCAACGAAGTAATAGGTAACGCCGCCCCGCACCAGCTCAAACAGACCGCAGTAGCAGCTCCTCCAGCTAAGCTGGAAATAAAAGTACTTCACAAAGGTCATCTGGCTGCGCCAGTCGTCGTTAATGCCGGAATAAAGCGGGAGGATGACCCGGACATCATTCCCGTCCAGACCCGCCAGCGCAGGAGGCAGAGAGCCCGCCACGTCGGCCAGACCGCCGGTTTTGATGAAGGGAGCCACCTCAGGAGATGCGAATAAGATTCTCATGGTGTCATTCCTTTCCGAAACGGGGTATCCGCCGACCTGAACAGGCCGGCGGATGGAAATGGGAGGGAGCCGTCAGATACGGGAGCCCTTGGCGTAGACAATGGGATAGGTCTCACAGCCGGAGAGTACACGGTTGGGGGAGATCTCCACGTCCTTGTCACAGATCACGCAGTTCAGGCTGGCATTTGCGCCGATGGAGGTGTCCTTCATCAGGATGCAGTTTTTCACCACAGCGCCCTTGGCTACCTTCACGTTGCGGAAGATGATGGAGTTCTCCACCTCGCCCTCAATGACGCAGCCGTCGGAAATCATGGAGCCGGTGACCTTGGAATCGGGGCCGTAATAGGTTGCGGCGTCGGAGCGATCCTTGGAGCGGATGGGATGGGCGGGGTTGAACAGGTCGCGGCGCACGTCCTTGCGCAGCAAATCCATGCTCTTGGAGAAGTATTCCGCCACAGTGGGGAAGCGTGCCACATAGCCCTCGAACACATAGGGGACGACCTTCAGACCCAGATCGTCCTTGCGGGCGAGAATCTGGTGGGAGAAGGAGTAGAGATCCCGTGCCTCGGCGTAGTTCACCAGCTCGATCATCTTGGCCTTGCTGATGACATAGATGTTCAGCGCCTCATAGCAGGTGCCCTCGGGCTTGCTGAGGATTTCCTTTGCGGTGCCATCGTCGTTGATGGTGTAGTAGGTGGCGTACTGGGGACGGTCGGTGAAGCTGCTGGAGCAGACAGTGGTAATATCTGCGCCGGTGGAGATGTGCTTGTTGAACACATCGTCCAGAGAGATGTTCAGCACGGAGTCAGCGTCAGCGACAATGAGATACTCCTGCTTGATCTCAGTGAGGTAGCTCTTCAGGCCGATGAGCGCTTCCATCATGCCCCGGTATTTGTTGCTGGGGTTGGAGGAATTCATCTGGGCGAAGGGGGGCAGCAGACGCAGGCCGCCCTGACGGCGGGCCAGATCCCAGTCCTTGCCGGAGCCGAGGTGATCCAGCAGAGACTGATAGCCCTGCTGCAGCACCACACCGATGTCGGTGATGCCGTCGTTGACCATATTGGACAGCAGGAAGTCCACCAGACGGTAGCGGCCGCCGTAGGGGACGGAGGAAATGGAACGAATGGAGGACAGCTCCTTCAGGTTATAACCCGGCTGATTGGTAATCAGGATACCATGGACATTGTTCAGCATTATGCCTCACCGCCTTTCGATTCTTCTGTATACATGGCGCCGGCGCCTACGCTGGTACCTGCATCCACCACAACGCCGCCTGCGACGACAGCGATGGGGGCGTTCATCTCGCCTACGCTGGCATTCTCCTCCACCACGCAGTTCTCCGCAAGGATGGAGTAATGCACCTTGGCGCCCGCCTTCACGGTTGCGCCGGGCATAATGACGGAATACTGTACATCTGCCCCGTCCTCCACGGTGACGTTCTCAAAGATGACGGAG
>CAJOOV010000140.1 GCA_905236265.1 uncultured Oscillospiraceae bacterium
ATCAGCCCCCTCCCAGCGCCGCCTGCCCGTGCCCTGCGCCCTGCGCCTGCAGGTGCCTGTTATGGCGCAGCAGTGCGCAGGCACCGGGAAGCAGCTCCTGCGCCCCTGAGTGGAAGATAACCACGGTATACCCCATCTCCCGCCACAATCCCACTTCCAGCCCAACTGCCTCCGGGAGCGCTGAGCAGGACTCGCTGCCCCTGAGCCAGAGACAGACCAGTTTTCTGTCATGGTAGATTTCAAGCTGCACAGCCACACACCTCCGGCTCTATGGTGTCCCGCCGGAGGGGCGGGTTATACCTGATGCAGGAAAAACTGACAGAAAAAAGCTGCCCCACATAACGTGAGACAGCCAGTGTCATTTATACTTCCTTATCCGGCATCGCCTTCAGGGAGCGGTCCGCGGCCTTCAGCATGGCGTAGTATTCGGCGTAGGCATCGTCATACGCCCTGTTGAACGCCTCGTCACGTCCGGAGTGGAGGTAGGAGTAGTAGTTGTGCTCCTGCTCCGCCAGCTCCGGGCGGATGCGCACCACCACGGCCACGCCCACATTGGAGCAGGTTCCGGCGATGTGCTTGTAGTTGGTGAGCAGATTGGTAAAGCTGGCATCGGAGTAGATGCTGCACTGCCCGTGGCTGAGGCGGATAAGGTGATGCTCGCTGAGTTTGGAGATCAGGTCCGTCATCGCCTGTGTAAGCGGCTCCAGACGCTCCGCCGCCTGGAGATCCCGCTTGCCGAAGGCAAGCTCCACATCATCCAGAATCCGTTCCGTCAGTGCGTCCAGCACCTTCAGCTCTGCCGAAGCGGCTTCAGAGAAGGCGGACTTGCCGAGACAGAGATTGCGGGCGATCTCAGAGATGGCCACGGCGTGATCCCCCAGGCGCTCAAACTCCTTGGACACCTTGTAATACTGGTCAATGATGGACAGGTGGTATTCCTCCTGCAGGTGGGGAAGCAGCTCGACGATATACCGGCTGAGCCGGTCGGTGAGCCTGTCAATCTCCTCCTCCTCCTTCTGAATGGCCTGAAAGGCGGCCTCATCAAACCTGTCCAGAAGGGGAACGGCACGCTTGAGATTCTCACGGGAGGCGTGGAGGATGGTCAGCAGCAGGTCATAGCAGCTGCGCAGTGCCAGCGCCGGGGTGTTGAAGAACACCGGAGAGAGGGCTTCCAGCCGTTCCTTATACCGCTCCTCCCGCTCCGGTGCTTCCTTAATCAGCAGCTTACTCACCCGTTCCAGCGAGGGCATCAGCGGAAGAGCCAGTACAGCGCATACCAGATTGAATACCGTGTTCGTATTTGCAATCAGGCCGGAGTTGGCTACAGCATTCCATAGCCCGTCCAGCGCCCCGAAAACGTGCAGCAGATTGACGCCCACAAGCACCAGAGCAGACTTAAACAGGTTATAGAGAATATTGACTGCGCCTACCCGTTTGTTTTCCGTATCAGCGCCGATGGAGCAGACAATGGCAGTGGTCACGCAGTCGCCCAGATAGATGCCCACAATCACGGCATAGATGGCGTTAAAGGTGAGCACACCGGAGGCGGAGAAGGCCTGCAGAATGCCGATGGTTGCCGAAGAGCTTTGCAGCACAAAGGCCACGGCTGCACCGGTGAGGTAGCCCAGTACCGGATTGCTCCCCAGCCCGGAGAAGAGCTGCTCCGCCACGCCGGATTCCGCCAGCGTGTCAACGGCGCCTGTCATATTCATCAGCCCGGAGAAGAGAATGCCAAAGCCCATGGCGATATTGCCGATGGATTTGGAGTTCTTGAACTGGACGAACATAATCAGCACAATGCCGATAATCAGTGCCAGCGGGGCGAGGGTGGAGGGCTGGAAGAGGCGCAGGACAGAGCCGGAGCCTGCGTCAATATCCAGCAGACGGATGATCTGCCCGGTGACAGTGGTGCCCACGTTGGCACCCACAATAATGCCCAGGGACTGCCGCAGGGTGAGAATCCCCGCACCTACAAGACCGGAGGTAATGACAATGGTAGCGGTGGAGGACTGAATCAGCGCGGTGATGGCCACGCCCAGCAGAAAAGCCTTCACCGGGTTGTCGGTGACATGCTCCATGGCGGTTTTCAGTGTGCCGGAGGAGCTTTCCTTCAGCGCATCGCCCATCAGCCGCATTCCGTACAGGAACATGGCAAGGCCGCCGAAGAGGGTTAAAAGGTTAAAAAAGTCCATAGATGACCCTTCCTTATCCTGACGTTTGCAAAGGGTAGAAGCGAGAACGCTGTGCCTGTCCCATAAGGGCAGGAAACGTGGTTATCATACCACGGGACGGGGAAAAAGCAATACAGCCCACGGATTTTTGTCAGAATCACAAAAAAACCCACGCCACAGAAGGCTGTGACGTGGGGGAAAATGGATACAATCACGAAGAAATCACACGACAAGGAAGAACTTGATGAGAAACAGCGCAGAGATCACATAGGTCAGTGCGGAGACCTCCTTTGCCTTTCCGGTGAAGATCTTGATGCAGGTGTAGGTAATCAGGCCGATGCCGATGGCGTGGCCGATGGAGCCGGAGATGGGCATGGCAATGAGCATCAGCGCCACGGGGACAAACTGCTCCAGATCGTCAAAGTTCACGTTTTTCAGACCTGCCAGCATCAGAACGCCCACATAGATCAGGGCGGAGGAGGTGGCCGCTGCGGGGATAATCGCCGCAATGGGGGCGATGAAGGTGGACAGCAGGAACAAAACGCCTGCAGTCAGAGCGGTCAGACCGGTGCGCCCGCCTGCCTCCACGCCGGAGGCGGATTCCACGAAGGTGGTGACGGTGGAGGTGCCGGTGAGGGCGCCTGCGATGGTGCCCACGGCATCAGAGACAAGCGCCTCCTTCATGTTGGGCATGTTGCCGTCCTTGTCCACCATGCCTGCACGGCTGGCAGTGCCCACCAGAGTGCCGATGGTGTCGAACATGTCAATCATGCAGAAGGTGATAATCAGGGTGACGGCGGTGAACCAGCCGATGCTCAGGAAGCCTGCGAAGTCAAACTTGAACAGGGTGGTGGCCACCATGTCGCCCACGGGAGGCACCCAGCTTGCAGAGGACAGGGAGGCGAAGGGGTTTGCGCCGAGGAAGACGATCTGGCCGACCCAGTTGACCACGGAGGCGCAGAGCATACCGATGAGAACGGATGCCTTCACGCCCTTGTGGGCCAGAACGACAATGACAATCAGACCGAGGAACATGGTGACCACGGTGAGCACCATGCTGATATAGCCGGAGCCCATGGAGTTGCTGGCCACGCTGGGGGTCAGTGCGCCGAAGAAGTCACGCATGGCATAGAAGGGGCCGCCGGTCTCGGAGTAGATGCCTGCGTTGGAGCCGACGCCGATGTTCAGCAGCATCAGGCCGATGGCGGGGGAGATGCCCAGACGCACGGACAGGGGGATTGCCTCCACGATCTTCTCACGGATGTTCAGCACCGAGAGCACGATGAACACAATGCCCTCCACCAGAATGATGCACAATGCAGCCTGAAAGGCGTTGGTGTAGTCCATGGCGCCGTTCATGGCCACAATGTTGCCCACGACAACGGCAAAGAAGCTGTTCAGACCCATGCCGGGAGCCATGACAAAGGGCTTGTTGGCCAGAAAAGCCATGCAGATGGTGCCGATGGCGGAGGCCAGACAGGTGGCGAGGAACACACCGTTCCACAGGGGGGAGCCAACATCGAAGTTGGTCAGCAGGTTGGGGTTGAGAGCAATGATGTAGGCCATGGTCATAAATGTGGTCAGGCCGGCAACAAGCTCGGTTTTTACGTCGGTCTTATTCTGGGACAGTTTAAAAAGTTGTTCCAAGAAAAACCCTCCTTCTCTTTAGTTGGAGTTTCATCATAACATGTTAAACAGGAATGTCAATTCGCAAAAGAGATAAAAAGCCCGGCAGGAAGGGGGAAATTCCTGTCGGACTGGGGAAAATGAGTTACAGATACTGCTCAATCTGGGCTCTGGTGGGCAGGGAGGAGATAGCGCCCTTGCTCTGTACGCACAGCCAGCCGGAGATATTGCCGTAGTTCATGGCGGTACGGATAATGTCCTCGGTGAGCTGCTGGGGGGTGTCAACACCCTGAATGCGCAGGGAGGAGAGGAAGCCGCCCCAGAAGGCGTCCCCTGCGCCGGTGGCATCCACGCACTTTGCCTTGCGTCCGGGGATCTCAAACACCTTGCCCGCAAAGAAGCACTTTGCACCGGCGGAGCCCAGCGTCTCCACGATCAGGGCAATCCGGTTGTCTGCCATGAGCTTAGGCAGAGCGGCCTCGCCGCCCATCATCTCCACCTCTTCCTCGCTGATCTTGAGGATGTCGATGTAGGGCAGGCACTGGAACACCTCTTTGGCGCAGGCGTCCACGTCGTCGTTCCAGACCAGATTCCGGTAGTTTACGTCAAAGCTGACCAGCTTGTTGTACTTGCGCCCCAGCTTCAGCGCCTTCAGCGTGGCCTCACGGCAGGGGGAGGCGGAGAGGGAGAAGGAACCGGCCTGAATGATGGCGGAATTGGCAATATCCTCTTCCTTCACGTCGTCCTCGCACAGCATCATATCAGCGCCGGGCTTGCGGGCGAAGGTAAACTTCCGGTCGCCGTCGGCGGTGAGGGTGACAAAGGCCATGGTGGTGACGGCTGTGGTGCAAAGCTCAGGGTGCAGCGCCTTTACGCCGTTTTCCTTCAGCGTGTCCAGCAGGAAGGGGCCGAAATCGTCCTTGCCCACGGTGCAGCACATGCCTGCGTCCAGACCGTTGCGGGCGGCGGCAATGGCCACATTGGCGGGGGCGCCGCCTGCATTGCGGCGTTGGAC
>CAJOOV010000141.1 GCA_905236265.1 uncultured Oscillospiraceae bacterium
ATCGTATCCCTGACACGATTTGCCAATGCCTCCCTCTCTGAGGGAGGTGCCCCGAAGGGGCGGAGGGAGTCCCCCCATGGGGGAAGGCTGTTTTTGCATCTCTCACCGTTTCCCTCACTTCCCTGCCACGCCGCTCTCCCGTGCCGCCCTTGCCACAGCCTCGGCCACGGCCTGAGCCACCCCCGGCTCAAAGGGCTGGGGCAGGATATAATCTGCGCTGAGCCTCTCCGCAGGCACCAGCTCCGCCAGCGCCTGCGCCGCCGCCAGCTTCATCTCGTCGTTGATGTCCCTTGCCCGCACGTCCAGCGCCCCCCGGAAGATGCCGGGGAAGGCCAGGACATTGTTGATCTGGTTGGGGAAGTCGCTGCGCCCGGTGCCCACCACGGCGGCACCCGCCGCCAGCGCCCGGTCCGGCATGATCTCCGGGGTGGGATTTGCCATGGGGAAGAGGATGGGGCGCTGGGCCATGGAGGCAACCATCTCCTCCGTCACCATGCCGGGGGCGGAGACGCCGATAAACACGTCCGCTCCCCGGAGCATCTCCCCCAGAGAGCCGGAGCGCCGGTCAAGATTGGTGATGGCGGCGATCTCCTCCTTGGCGCTGTTCAGCCCCGGCCTGCCCTGATAGATAGCGCCCTGACGGTCGCACATCACCACATGGCGCAGCCCCCGTGCCATGAGCAGCTTCACAATGGCGATCCCTGCCGCCCCTGCCCCGCAGGTGACCACCCGGATGTCCTCCATCTCCTTGCCCACCAGCTTCAGGGCGTTGGTCAGGGCGGAGAGCACCACCACGGCGGTGCCGTGCTGGTCGTCGTGGAAGATGGGGATGGAGCAGCGCTGCTTCAGCCGCTCCTCGATCTCAAAGCACCGGGGGGCGGAGATGTCCTCCAGATTCACCCCACCGAAGGAGCCCTCCAGCAGCGCCACGGTGTTCACGATCTCCTCCACGTCCCGGCTCTTGATGCAAAGGGGCACGGCATCCACGCCGCCGAAGGCCTTGAACAGCACGCACTTGCCCTCCATCACCGGCATTCCCGCCTCCGCTCCGATGTCTCCCAGACCCAGCACGGCGGTGCCGTCCGTGACCACGGCCACGGTGTTCCACCGCCCGGTGAGGCGAAAGCTCTCCTCCGGGTGCTTCTGGATCTCCAGACAGGGGGCGGCCACGCCGGGGGTATAGGCAAGGCTGAGTGCGTCCCTGTCCCGCACCTCCATCTTCGGCACGGTGGAGAGCTTGCCCGCCCATTCGTAGTGCAGTCTCAGGGATTCCTCTGCGTAATTCATACCGTTTTCCTCCTCTGGTAGGTCGTTTTCTCCATTATAGTGCATATCCCCGCCGGGGACAATGCGGTAAATACCACAGATTTTCCCGCCCATCTCCCCCGGAAACCGGGAAAGATTGCAAAAAGCGGGACTTTCGTGTATCATGGCAGGAGAAAACGAGGGAGGAAGGAGGCGTGTGCCATGGCGGCGATTCCCCCTGACGCCGACCGGCGGGGCTATCTGCTGGAGGACTACCGGCTGTTCCACCTGAAGGAGAGCCGTGCCCGGCGCTTTGACTACCACTACCACGAGTTTGACAAGGCGGTGGTCTTTCTCTCAGGAGAGGTGACCTATACCGTGGAGGGCAGGGCGTATTCCCTGCTCCCCGGAGACATCCTGCTGGTGCCCCACCACCATATCCACCAGCCGGACATCGGCGGGGCGACCTATGAGCGCTGTATCCTCTGGCTCAGGCCGGAGTTTCTCGCCCGGTACGGCCTTGACCCCTGCTTCCGGCAGGCGGACAGCACCGGCTTCCACCTTGTGCGCCCCGGCGAGGGGGCGAAGGCGGCGGAGCTTCTGGAGGAGATGGAGGCGGCGGGCAGGGAGGGGCTGTTTGCCAGCGCCCTTCTGGAGCGCACCTGCTGTATCCGCTTTCTCATCGCCCTGAACCGCTGGGCGCTGGACAACCGGGCGGCGGGGGACGACAGGGCGTATACCTCCGACGGGAAGATTCAGCAGGTGATGGCCTACATCAATGACCACCTCTCCCAGCCCCTGACGGTGGAGCATCTGGCGGGGGTGTGCTACCTCTCCCCCTCCCGGCTGATGCACCGGTTCAAGGCGGCGGCGGGGTGCAGCGTCCACCAGTATGTGATGCAAAAGCGGCTCATCGCCGCCTGCGGCCTCATCCGCTCCGGCACCGGAGTGATGAAGGCGGCGAGGCAGGCAGGCTTCGGGGACTACTCCGCCTTCCTGCGCGCCTTCCGCTGCGTGTACCACACCTCCCCCAAAGCCTTTATGGAGGGGGAGAGCCGGGAGGAAAAGGGGTGAGACTTTTAGAAAGTCACCGCCGAAACTTTTTGTAATAAAATGTTACTGTTAAGGAGTTTTCCTTGTCAGACATGGGGGAAAACCGGGAAAGCGCAGTTATGTAAACCGAAAAATGAAGGGCTTTCCCCCACCCGGTGCAAAAGCGGTGTGGAAAAGTCTGTGCAAACTGTGCAAAACTTTTGCCCCGCTGGGGAGAAGGGGAAAAGTCCGGCACTTTTCGCCCGCAGGAAAAATTGCAGAATCCGGGCCTGCAGGCAGGAGAAAACCGGGCGCATAACCCCCTGTCACCTCTCCGGGGAGAGGCGGGGAAAATGCGTCCGGTGATTTTTTCAGCGAAAACGCCTCAGCCCTCCAGCCGCCGGGAGATCACCCGAGCCGCCCGGATGCCGGAGGCGCCGGCCTGTGCCAGCCCCCGTGTGGTGCCTGCGCCGTCGCCGATGGCGAAGAAGTTTTCCATGGGCGTCTCCAGCTCTTTGGTCAGGGAGATGCGCCCGGAGTAGAATTTCACCTCCGCCCCGTAGAGCAGGGTGTCATAGTTGGCGGTGCCCGGTGCCAGCTTGTCCAGCGCATAGATCATCTCAATGATGTCGTCCAGCTGGCGCTTGGGCAGGGACAGGGACAGGTCGCCGGGGACGGCGGCCTTCAGGGTGGGCTGGACAAAGGATTGGCTTATCCGGTGGTCATTGGTGCGCCGTCCTCCCACCAGATCCCCGAAGCGCTGCACCAGCACGCCCCCGGCCAGCATATTGCTGAGGGAGGCGATGTGCTTGCCGTAGCGGTAGGGCTCGTTGAAGGGGCTGGTGAACCGGTTGGACACCAGCAGGGCGAAGTTGGTGTTCTCGCTGCGCAGGGCGGGGTCGGAGTAGGAGTGGCCGTTGACGGTGTTGATGCCCTCCACGTTCTCCGCCACCACATGGCCGTAGGGGTTCATGCAGAAGGTGCGCACCTGATCTCCGTAGCCCTTGGTGCGGTAGAGGAGCTTGGACTCATAGACCACGTCGGTGATATGCCGGAAGACCTTGGCGGGCAGCTCCACCCGCACGCCGATGTCCACCTGATTGTTGATGAGGGGGATGCCCAGATGCCGGCACTGGTTGGCGAACCACTCCGCCCCGGAGCGCCCCGGTGCGGCGATGAGGTAGGTACACTCAAAGCACTCCCTCCCGCAGCTCAGCCGGTAGCCCCCGCCGGGCAGCGCCTCAATGTGCTCCACGGCGGTGCGGAAGCGAAACTCCACCCGCTCTTTCAGGTATTCGTAGAGATTGGCGAGAATGCGCAGGTTGTTCTCCGTGCCCAGATGCTTGCACTGCGCCTGAAGCAGATGCAGATCGTACTTCAGCGCCTCCACCTCCAGCGCCTGCGCCGCCGGGGAGGTGGTGGAAAAGACCTCCTCCGTGGCACCGAAGCGGACGTTCACGCTGTCCACATAGCGGATCAGCTCCATCACCTCCCCCGGCTCCATGTAGTCCGTGAGCCAGCCGCCGAAGGCGGTGGTAAAGTTGAACTTGCCGTCGGAGAAAGCGCCCGCCCCGCCGAAGCCGCACATGGTGCCGCAGGTTTTGCACTGGATACAGTGATCCGCCTTGCCCTGCACAATGGGGCAGGTGCGGGAATAGATGTCCGCCCCCTGCTCCAAGACAGTGACCCGGAGGACGGGGTTGCATTTCACCAGCTCGTAGGCGGCAAAGATGCCCGCCTCGCCGCTGCCGATGATGATAACGTCAGAGTGATTGTTCATGTGATAAGCCTCCAATGGGAAGGGATGGAAAAGGATACTGATAAGATGATAGCAGATTGCGCCGGGGTATGCTATCCTTTTCTGAAAAACTGTGGTACAATAACAGGCAGTATAAGGGGGGATGCAGTGTGTATCCAAGGGAAACATGGGAGCTGAGGCGGTGCTATGGCCGTGCGTGCATGGCGCTGCTGGTCTATACGCTTCTGGTGCAGCTGTGCGCAGGTCTGGCGGCGGGAGCGGCGTATGCCCAAGGAGAGGGCTGGTTTTCCGACCCGGTGGGCATGGAGCTTTTGAACACGGCGCTGGTGTACCCCCTGGGGCTGCTGGTGTTTCGGTGGATGCTCCGGGATGCCCCGGTGCCAAAGCTGGCAAAGCCGCCTCTGCCCACCCTGAGACAGGCGGGGGAGACGGCGGTGGTGGCGCTGGGTCTGCTCTACGGGGGGAGTATGCTCACCCATCTGCTCCTCTCCGGCACGGACACCACGGACTACGCCAACCAGTTCGTGGAGGAACAGCCCCTGTGGGCTGCGCTGGTGTTCACGGTGGTGCTTGCCCCGGTGTTTGAGGAGCTGATCTTCCGCAAGGTGCTGCTGGACCGGCTGCTGTATCTGGGGGACTGGTCGGCGCTGCTCCTCTCCTCCCTGTTTTTCGGACTGTTTCACACCAACCTGTACCAGTTCCTCTATGCCCTGCTGGTGGGGCTGGTGCTGGGGTATATCCGCATTATGACCGGGCGCATGGTCTGCAATATCGCCCTGCACATGGGCATCAACCTGCTGGGCGGCGTGCTGGTGGGCAGAATCCCGGAGGGGACGTGGGGAGAACAGCTTCTGGGCACGGTGATTCTGGTGTGCATCGCCTATTCCCTGTGGTATCTTGCCAGCAGAAGGCCGTGGGAGGCGCTGTACGAAGGGCCTATGGACTGGTTCAGCCCTATGGACAAGGCTCACGCCTGCCTCTCCTCCCCCGCCTTCTGGCTGTGCGTGGCGGTGCATCTGGGGCTGTCCTTCCTGCTCATCAGCCTGTGAGGGGAGAGCGGCATGGCACACGCATCGGAGAGTGTACAGACACAGCGGCGGGACGGGGCATATATGTCCCTCGCCCTTGACCTCGCCCGTGAGGCGGGGCAGCGGGGGGATGTGCCTGTGGGCTGCGTCATTGTCCGCCGGGGGGAGGTCATCGCCCAGGGGGAGAACCGCCGGGAGGAGCGGGGAGACGCCACTGCCCACGCCGAGGTGGAGGCCATCTCCGCCGCCTGCCGCCGGCTGGGGCGCTGGCATCTGGAGGACTGCCCCCTGTATGTGACGCTGGAGCCCTGCCCCATGTGCGCCGGAGCGATCTGGAACGCCCGGCTGGGGCGGGTGGTCTACGCCGCCGCCGAGGAGCGCACCGGCTGCTGCGGCTCCCGGCTGCATCTGGGGCTGGAGGGCTTCACCCCATGGCCGGAGACGACCGCCGGAGTGATGGAGGAGGACTCCGCCGCATTGCTGGGGGCGTTTTTCCGCCCGCTGCGGGAGCGGGGGAGGGAAATTGTGAACGGAGAAAAAGAATGATTTAATCTTTCTGTAACATTTTCCCCCTTTGTTTTGTAACAATTGGGGGGTAGTATATAAGCACAGCAAGAGCAAGAGCCAAAACAGTTTTTCATTTTTCTCCTCCTTTCCAATTAAGCGCCCGCCTGAAAAGGCGGGCGCTTTTGGTTGTGTGGGGGGCTGCGAAGCTGACTGGGGGAGAACTCCCTCCGCCCCTGCGGGGCACCTCCCTCAGAGAGGGAGGCATTG
>CAJOOV010000142.1 GCA_905236265.1 uncultured Oscillospiraceae bacterium
AAGTATGATATGATTACTCCTCCAGCGCCTTGGCCGCCTCGATTGCCTTCTCCTGTGCGGCAGGGGGGCAGTCCTCATAGCGGACAAAGTGGAAGGTGAAAGCACCCCGGCTCTGGGTCATGGCACGCAGGTCAATGGCATAGGAGCTCATCTCAGCCATGGGAACCTCGGCCTCAATGACCTGCTCGCCGTCGCCGGTGGGTGTCATGCCCATTACACGGCCACGGCGCTTGTTCAGATCGCCGATGACATCGCCCATGTAGCTGTCCGGCACAGTGACCTTCAGCTCGCCCACCGGCTCCATCAGCACCGGGTTGGCCTCGGGCAGCGCCGCCTTATAGGCGAGCTGTGCGGCGGTCTTGAAGGCGATTTCAGAGGAGTCCACCGGGTGGTAGGAGCCGTCATAGAGCACGGCCTTCAGGTTCACCACGGGATAACCCGCCAGCACGCCGTGGAGGGTAGCCTCACGAAGACCCTTTTCCACCGCAGGGAAGTAGTTCTTGGGCACGCTGCCGCCCACGACCTCCTCTTCAAACACCAGCTCGTCGCTGATGGTGGGCTCGAAGCGCACCCAGACATCGCCGTACTGGCCGCTGCCGCCGGTCTGCTTCTTGAACTTGCCCTGCTTGGAGACGGTCTTGCGGATCTTCTCACGGTAGGCCACACGGGGCTCGGAGAGGACAACGTCCACGCCGAAGCGGCTCTTCAGCTTGGAGACGATCACATCAATGGCAATGTCGCCGGAGGCGTGGATCACGATCTGGTGGGTCTCGGCGTTGTTCTCCACAGAGAAGCTGGGGTCTTCCTCATTGAGGCGGTTCAGACCCATACCCACCTTGTCGTCCTGACCCCGCTTGGCAGGGGCGATTGCCTTGGCATACACCGGCTCGGCAAAGGGAATGGGATCCAGCTTGATGGCGCCGGCGGAGAGGGTGTCTCCCGTCTTCAGCTTATCCATCTTGGCAATGGCGCCGATGTCGCCTGCGTTGAGCTCCTTCAGCTCGGATGCCTTCTTGCCGTTGAGGGCGTAGAGACGGCCAATCTTCTCGCTGGCTCCGGTGGTGCCGTTGATCAGGGTCATATCAGGACGCAGCACGCCCCGCAGCACCTTCACATAGGAATACTTGCCGTACTGGTCAGCCACCGTCTTGAACACATAGGCCACGGTATCCCCGTCCTTGGAGACGGCGACCTCAATGGGCTCCCCGTCGGCATCCACGCCGGTCATGGGGTTGGTGTTGGTGGGATAGGGACCCATGGAGACAATGCCGTGGAGCAGAGCCTCGGTGCCCATGCCGGTGAAGGCGCTGCCGCCGAAAACAGGGGCAATGGTGCCCTCCTTCAGGCCGCCCAGCAGACCCGTGGCAACCTCGTCCGGGGTGAACTCATGTCCCTCGAAGAACAGCTCCATGAACTCCTCGGAATATTCCGCCACGTTCTCCATCAGAGCGGCATACGCCTCCTCCACGAAGTCCGTCTTGTCCGCGGGAATGTCAATCTTATGGCTCTTGCCGTCCTTGCCGATGCCGTAGGCGCACTTGCCCAGCACGTCCAGCACGCCGATGACGTTCTTATCAGCGTCCCACAGGGGGGAGACGATGGGCGTGACCTGATTGCCGCACTTCTCCTTCAGCTCCTCCACAATGGCGTTGTAGTCGCTGTGATCCTCGTCCGCCTTGGAGACATAGAACATGGTGGGCAGATTGCGGGCTCTTGCCATCTTCCATGCCCGCTCTGCGCCCACAGGCACGCCGCCCTTTGCAGGCAGGACAATCACGACGCAGTCCGCCACCGTCAGAGCCTCCGCCACCTCGCCGGCAAAGTCAAAGTTGCCCGGACAGTCAATGACGTTAATCAGCGTGTCCTCATACTCCACGGGAATGATGGAGGCGGAGATGGAGATCTGGCGCTTGATTTCCTCGGGATCGTAATCGGAAACGGTATTGCCATCCACGGTCTTGCCCATGCGGGCGATGGCACCGGTCTGGTACAGCATACTCTCCACCAGTGTGGTCTTGCCGCTTCCGGAGTGACCCAGCAGGCAGATGTTACGGATCTGTTTGACGGTAAAGCTCATAATGTGACGATCCTTTCCAGATATAATTTTGCGGTCCCGCCGCCGGATGCGGCGCCGCATACGCTCACTATTGGTGATTATACCTTATCTCGGCCAAAATAGCAACGACTATTCCCACATTTTTACCATAAAAATATTTTCGCAAAGATTTGTCACTTTATCTGGTTAAATCGAAACAGTTTGTCACTTTTCGGGGTGAAACAGTCCCTCAGTCCCGCCGTCCCTTCCACCCTCTGCCGGAGAGAATGGTGACAAAGCGGGGCAGATTGTGAACCTCAAGGCTGCTGTGGCTGCCCCCGTACTCCCCGTCCAGCGTCCATGCCACCGGGCTTTCGCAGACAAACCGGAGCCTTGCCGAGCGCAGGGCAAGGCAGTATTCGTTGGGCTTGTGGCTCAGCAGGGCGGCGGCGATCTGGCTCAGCTCCACCGCCGATCTGGGCGTGCGCACCAGCAGCACCTCGAACAGTCCGTCGTCCAGAATCACCGGCTCTGTATTCAAGCCCTGAAAGCCGCCCACGGAGACGGAATTGCTGGCCATGCCGTAGATGAAATCGTCTTCGATCTCTCCCCCGTCCCAGCTCACCTTCATGTGGTAGGATTTCAGGTTCGCCAGACTGGTGATGCCGGAGAGGAGGTAGGCCGTATGCCCCAGCAGGTTCTTCATGGGCTGGGGGGTGGCATAGGAGGTATCGGTAAACACGCCGAAGGCCGCTACATAGGTGAACAGGTGGCCGTCCTGTCCCACAATGCCCACGTCGCACTGCTGGGGCGTCCCTGCCACAGCGCACTCCGCCGCCAGCGCCAGATCCTCTCCGGGCAGCTCCAGCGTGCGGGAGAAATCGTTGGTGGAGCCTGCGGGGATATAGCCCAGCGTCCTGTTCTCCAGACCGTGGTTGTAAAGCCCCGTGACGCACTCGCTCAGCGTGCCGTCCCCGCCGCAGCAGACGATGTGGTCAAACGCCTCTCCCATAGCGGACACTGCCCACACCCCGTCGCCTGCGCCCTGAGTGGGATAGACGGTGGGGAGATAGCCGTGGGCGATAAAGGTGTCCATCAGCACGCCCAGCTGCTGGGAGATCATCCCTCTGCCCGCATGTGGATTGTAGATAAACAGGAGCTTCTTCATGGCAATGCCTCCCCGGTGACAATCGTTTTCTTCTGTCTATTATGGCTCAGCGGCCATGATTTGCAAGGTCATTTTTGTGAACAAATCAAAAAAAGGGGGAAACCGGGAAAATAATCACTTCACCGCCTTGCATTGCTAAATTCATACTGATATAATAGACCCAATGAGCGCCGCACCCGCTGCGGCACATTCCAAGGAGGCATTCAGTATGGAAATCCGCTATGAACTGACGAAGAATCCCAAGCAGAAGCCCGCCGACGAGAGCAAGCTGGGCTTTGCCAAGCAGTTCTCTGACCATATGTTCGTCATGGACTACACCGAGGGCGAGGGCTGGCACGATGCCCGCATCGTCCCCTACCAGTCCTTCTCCATTGACCCCGCCACAGTGGTGCTCCACTATGCGCAGGAGATTTTCGAGGGCCTGAAGGCATACCGTACCGCTGACAACAAAATCCAGCTCTTCCGGCCGGAGTGCAACGGTGCCCGGATGAACGACTCCGCTGACCGGCTCTGCATCCCCAACATCCCGGTGGAGGATTTTGTGCAGGCGGTGAAGGCGCTGGTAGAGGTGGACAAGGACTGGGTGCCCCACATTGACGGCTCCTCCTACTATATCCGTCCCTTCATCTTTGCCAACGACGTGGGGCTGGGCGTTCACGCCTCCAAGCACTATATCTTCTGCATCATCGGCGCTCCCTCCGGCGCTTACTACGCCGAGGGCATTGACCCGGTGCGTATCTATGTGGAGGACGACTATATCCGCGCCGCCCCCGGACTCACCGGCTTTACCAAGTGCGGCGGCAACTACGCTGCCTCCATCAAGGCCGGCGAGATGGCGGAGCGGCAGGGCTATGCTCAGGTGCTTTGGCTGGACGGCGTGGAGAAGAAGTATGTGGAAGAGGTGGGCTCCATGAACATTATGTTCAAGATCGACGGCAAGATCTACACCGCCGCCTGCACCGGCACCGTCCTCCCCGGCGTCACCCGCCGCTCCATCATCGAGCTGTGCAGGGATTGGGGCTATGAGGTCATTGAGGGCAAGCTGGCCATTGCCGATGTGATGAAGGCCGCCCAGGAGGGCAAGCTGGAGGAGGTCTGGGGCACCGGCACCGCCGCCGTGGTCTCCCCGGTGAAGGAGCTGAAGTGGAAGGATCAGGTGGCCTACATCTCCGACGGGAAGATCGGTGCTCTCACCCAAAAGCTGTATGACACCCTCACCGGCATCCAGTGGGGCAAGCTGCCTGACGAAAAGGGCTGGATCACCCCCGTCTGCGAGGGATAAGGATACAGGGTTTTGCAGACCCACGCCTTACCATTTGTCACCCGTTTATTCCCACACACCCCGGTCATGGGCTTCCTGTGACCGGGTCTTTTTTCAGGAGGAGTCCCCATGTGCAAAACCGTACTGATTACCGGCGCCTCACGGGGCATCGGCGCTGCCGCCGCCCTCGCCTTTGGCAGGGCGGGCTGGAACGTGGGCGTGAACTACTGCCGCAGCGAGGCACAGGCGCAGGCGGTGGGCAAGGCAGTCGACGCCGCGGGAGGCACTGCCTGTCTCTGTCCGGGGGATGTGTCTGACCCGGCGCAGGCAGCGGCGCTGGTGGAGCGCACGGTTGACCGCTTCGGCGCTCTGGATGCTCTGGTGTGTAACGCCGGGGTTGCCCTGCCCCAGATGCTCCTCACGGATGTCACCGACGGGATGTGGCGGGAGCTGTTCGCCGCCGATGTGGACGGGGTGTTCTACACCGTCCGTGCGGCGCTGCCCCCCATGGTGCATCAGAAATCCGGCGCAATCGTCACCGTGTCCTCCATGTGGGGGCAGGTGGGCGGCTCCTGTGAGGTAGCCTATTCCGCCGCCAAGGGGGCAGTCATTGCCTTCACCAAGGCGCTTGCCAAGGAGGTGGCTCCCTCCGGCATCCGGGCAAACTGCGTCTGCCCCGGCGTGATTCTCACCGACATGAACGCCCATCTCTCCCCGGACGATCTGGAGGCGCTGCGGCTGGAGACCCCATTGGAGACGCTGGGCAGACCGGAGGACGTGGCAGAGACGATTCGTTTCCTCTGCTCCCCCCAGTCCGCCTTTATCACCGGGCAGGTGATGGGCGTGAACGGCGGGCTGGTCATTTAGCGCCCCTGCAGGTACAGCAAAGGATTGAGAAATGCGCTGTCTCAGAAAAAAGGAAATCCGAACGTACTGCCTTTGTGCAATACGTTCGGATTTCTTGTCCTTAGTCCGAGTGGTGCGACTCGAACGCACGACATCCAGCTCCCAAAGCTGGCGCGCTACCAACTGCGCTACACCCGGATACCGTACCAGTATAGCCCATTTCCTTCCGTTTTTCAAGTATTATTTCCGCCGCTATCAGATTTCTCTTCTGCCGGCATTGAATCTCCCCCCGAAATAAGATATAATGGAAGTGATTTGCAGGACGCTTCTGACACGATTCTCCCGTGGACAAAACAGCAGGAAACGGGAAACGGAGCCGTCAGGGCGCATGAAAGCCGTGCGGATCTGCCCAACACCTTATGGAGGTAAAAACATGAAACAAACGACAAAACGAACCCTTTCCCTCCTCCTTGCGCTGGCAATGTGCTTCAGCCTCCTGCCTGCGTCTGCTTTGGAGCCGGAGGAAACCGACGAAGCTGTTTCCGTGGAAGCATCTGAGGCGGTGGAGACTGAGGCTGCGGAGACTGCCCTTGCGGAAACGCCGGAGGCAGAAAACGATCAGCCGTCTGAGCTTCTCTCCGGCCAATCCCCTCTTGAAGAAGCCGAGCAGTCCCTTTCTGAGGATGCAGAGCAGCCCCTCTCCGAAGAGGTAGAGGCTCTCCCTTCCGGGGACGCAGGGGAAGCCCTCTTCCAGGACAACGGTGAGGCCGTGCCAGCCGCTGTGTCTGAGGATGCGCCCACAGATGTGCCGGAGACTGCTGAGAGCGAGGTTTATGTCTCCGATGATCTGGCCGAGCCGGATGAGCTGCTCTATGATTACATGCTCAGCGTGTCCGCTGAAATGCTGGATGTCCCCGGTGTGCGTAAGCCCATGATGGCCGTGGGTACAAGACTCACCGGCGCAAACAGGATCATTTATGATGAGCTGCTGCGCATTTTCCCCGACATTGCCGCCGGTGAGCGCAGCTCCACAAAGTTTGCCCTCACCAGTGAGCAATTAGGGATTGCAGACGGTTGGAATGCCGACGAGCTGGGGATTGACGCCGTCGTTGAAAACGGCAAGCTCTCCACAAGCGCTACCGCCGCTGCCAAAGAGAAGCTGGGGGTGAATCTGGGTCTGCTGGTGGATGCGCTGATGGTAGATCAGCCGTATCACATGTATTGGTACGACAAAACCGCAGGCACCAAAATCTCCTACAGTTTTAAAGGCCAGTACAAAAACGGCGAGTATTATGTGATTATCAGCGGCGTAACGCTCTCCTTCTCTGTCTCGTCGGAATACTCCGCCGGAAGCTATGAGGTGGATACCTCCCTTTGTGCAACTGTGTCTGCCGCCGCCGAGACCGCCGCAGGCGTGGTTTCACGCTACGCCACGCAAACCGATTACAACAAGCTGGTCAGCTACCGGGATTACATCTGCAACAGTGTGTCCTACAATTATAACGTGTCCTCCTCCGGCTCCTATGGCAATCCGTGGCAGCTGATCTGGGTCTTTGACCGGGACAATTCTACCAACGTGGTCTGCGAGGGTTATTCAAAGGCGTTTCAGTATCTGTGCGACCTGACCGGCTTTCCCTCTATTGAGTGCCGCACCGTCACCGGCAAGATGAACGGCGGAGCGCACATGTGGAACATCGTCCAGATGTCTGACAATGCCAATTATCTGGTAGACGTGACAAACTGCGACACCGCTTTGGATCGAACTGAGCTGTTCCTCGCCGGTTTCAGCTCCGGCTCCTATGCCGATGGCTACTCCGTGAAGTCCGGCCAGTCCTATACCTCTTATGTGTATGACAATGACACCATGACGCTGTACACTGAGGACGAGCTCACCCTCTCCTCCCAGAGATTTACCCCCCCTGTCTCTATGGACAATTGCACAGTGACGGTAGCTTCTGCCGTCTACAGCGGCACTCCCCTCACTCCTTCCGTAACGGTCAAGCAGGGCTACGCATACCTGACGGAAGGCACGGACTATACGCTGTCCTATGCCGATAACGTGAATGCAGGCACCGGTACGGTGACGGTTGCGGGCATGGGAAAGTACTACGGCACCTCCTATTGTACCTTTGACATTGCTGCCGCTCCTCTGGACAGTGCCGCAGTCTCTGCGGAGAATCAGTATTACACCGGCGAGGCGCTGACACCCCCTGTCACTGTCACGCTGAACGGCACTGCGCTCTCAGAGGGTACGGATTACACTGTCTCCTTTGCCAACAACACCGACATTGGCACTGCCTCTTTCACGGTTACCGGTGCAGGAAACTATACCGGAACCGCAGCAGGTACATTTGAAATTGTGCATATGCCCCTCACTGTAGTGACCACCTCCTCCGGCAACGGTAAAACAAACGGAAACGCAATGTGCGCCGTTAAGGGCGGCGGGGTGTATCCATGGAACCCGGAGGCAGAAATCACCGTCACCGCTCCCACCGTGAGGGGTTACACCTTCAAGGGCTGGTACGAGGCAGACAGCGACACGGCGCTGAGTGCAGCTAAGTCCTACACCTTCTCTCAGGGTGAGCGAACCGGGGAGCTGAAGCTGGTGGCCGTGTATGAGACAAGCAAAGCGTTTTCCCTGCTGGTGGAAGCCTCTGTGTACAAAGACCCTATTTCAGGAAGAAAACGATATGAATCAGGTACAGTATCCGTTCCGGCAAACCAGACTGTTACAGTTGAGTATCTTGACAATAGTGCAACCTTCTTCTGCTGGCAGAATAGCAGCGGCAAAATCCTCAGCAGGGAAAAATCCTTCACCTTCTGCATGACCGGTGATATGCAGCTGAAAGCATTTGTCTCCAAGTCCTACAGCAAGGATAACATTCAGGTCGTCTTTGTGAACACCTCTAACGCCATGCTAAGCTGGGGAACCTACTATGATGATGAGACCATTGAATATCCAAATCCTCCTGCAATGATTGGTCAAAGCTTTATAGGCTGGAGCATGACGCCGGAAGAGATCAAGGCCGCCATGGTTGACAAGGAACTGGTAGAGGTTTATCCCATCTACCAATCGAACCACGAGAGCTGCGACATTCAGGTGGTCTATCTGGACGAGACCGGGAATGTTCTGAAAACTGACAGCTCCACCTATTCCAACCGGACATTGGGCAATGAATTCGTTGTGACAGCAGAGGAGTCTTTTGCCGGAAAAACCTTCTCCTACTGGACTGACAAGGCGGACGGAAGCGGTCAGGTATTGTCATACAACCTCAGTTATCGCACCAGAGCAGTCAAAAATGCGACACTTTATGCCGTCTATGCCGGTCAGCAGGATGTCAAACCTACGCTATCCGTTACCACTGCTGCCGGCGCACCCAATGGCAGCCGCTATCAGGTTCTGTTTATTATGTCCCGGAATATCCCGGAAGGCTACACGCTGGTTTCCGCCGGTGTCCGGTATATCATCGAAAGCCAGTTGAACGGACGGGATCCCGAGGAAATCCTGTACAGCAGCGGAGAAGAAAATGTACGGGAAAAAACCTGTTCTTCCCTTTCTTCCGACCAATCGTACACCCTCTCCATTACCTCTTCAAACCCTGACAATCGCTTCTATCTGAGAGGCTATGCAGCTGTCAAGGCTCCTGACGGAAGCATCGAATACTATTACTCCGATGTTGCGTCTGCCAGCTATAACGATTTTGCCAATTCGTAACACACGAAAGGCTCAGGCGGGTTTCCGCCTGAGCCTTTTCTTTTGCCTGTCAAAAAGGGGCTGCCTCATTTTTGTGAGACAGCCCCTTATTTTGTATCCGTATCATGTTCCGCTCAGCGAAACCACACAAAGTCACAGAAGGCAATAAACAGTGCAAATACCACACCGAAGATCAGTGCAATCAACAGCCCGGCCTTTAACGCCGCCCAGCGGTACATGCGCAGCTCTTCCTTCGTCATCTGCTGGTGGGGCGCATTGGGGGCGCTCTCCTCCCTTCGCAGATACCACGGCATTCCCTCCACGTTCATATTGACAATGGTTTCGCCCTCGTCCTCCTGCCGGAGGTCAGGTTCTTCCCGCCGCTGCATTTAGAGGACTTCCTGAGAGTTGGTGGCGGTGTGGTTCCGCTTTGCCTCTGCCATAATCTGCTCCGCCCGTGCTTTTGCCTCCGGGTCATCGTACAGGTGGCAGGCACAGAAGTGCCCCTCCTCCACCTCCAGCCACTCCGGCTGGGCGTACTTGCACACCTCCATGCACTCAGAGCAGCGGGTATGGAACTTGCACCCAGAGGGCGGGTTGGCAGGGCTGGGAATGGAGCCCTTCAGCACCACTCTGTTGATCTTCACATCCGGGTCAGGGATGGGGATAGCGGAGAACAGCGCCTTGGTATAGGGGTTCAGGGGGTTTGCAAAGATCTTTTCCGTCTCGGCATACTCCACCATATTGCCCAGATACATCACGCCCACAGTGTCGGAAATATGCTCCACCACGGACAGGTCATGGGAGATGAAGAGATAGGTCAGGCCGAAGTCCTTTTGAAGCTGCTTGAGCAGGTTGATGATCTGCGCCTGAATGGACACATCCAGAGCGGATACAGGCTCGTCACAGACCACGAAATCCGGGGCAAGTGCCAGCGCACGGGCAATACAGATTCTCTGCCGCTGTCCGCCGGAGAACTCGTGGGGATAGCGCTCCTTGTAGTAGGCGGGCAGGCCGCAGACCTCCATGACACGGGTGATATAGTCATCCAGCTCGTCAGGGGGAACGATTTTATGCTCCCGCACCGCCTCACCGATGATCTCGCCCACGGGCAGGCGGGGGGAGAGGCTGGAATAGGGGTCCTGAAAGACAAGCTGCATCCGGGGCCGCATTTTCCGCAGCTCCTCCTTGCTCAGGGCAAAGACATCCTGCCCGTCGAAAATCACGTCGCCGGAGGTTTTTTCCTGCAGTCTCAGAATCGTTCTGCCGCAGGTGGACTTGCCGCAGCCGGACTCGCCCACAAGACCCATGGTCTGGCGGCGCTTGATCTTAAAGCTCACGCCGTCCACGGCCTTGACGTTGCCCACGGTCTTTTTGATAAAGCTGGACTTGATGGGGAACCACTTCACCAGATTGTTTACTTCCAGAATATACTCGCTCTCTGTGGCGGGTGTCTTTTTGATCTCACTCATCTTAAAGCAGCTCCTCCACATTCACAGATTTGGGATACCCCAGAGACTCCCCCTGCTCCAGATACCGGTAGCAGGAAACCACATGGGTATCGCTGATGCGGATCTCCGGGGGATACTGCTTGCTGCAGTGCTCGCACTGCATCTGGCAGCGGTCCCGGAAGTAGCAGTAGTTGGGCATGTCCACAGGGTTGGGCACGCTGCCGGGAATGTTGTACAGCTCCTCCACCTTTTTCCCCACCACAGGCTTTGACTTCATCAGTCCGATGGTGTAGGGGTGGGCGGGATGGTGGAAGATGTCCGCCGCCGTACCCTTTTCAATCACCCGTCCGGCATACATGACCACCACATAATCCGCCATGCCTGCCACCACACCCAAGTCATGGGTGATGAGCATGATAGAGGAGTTCAACTTGTCCTTCAGATTTTGCAGCAGATCCAGAATCTGCGCCTGAATGGTCACGTCCAGCGCCGTAGTCGGCTCGTCTGCGATAATCAGGGTCGGGGAGCAGGCAAGAGCGATGGCAATGCAGATACGCTGGCGCATACCGCCGGAGAGCTCGTGGGGGTACATATTGTACACGCCCTCTTTATTGGCGATGCCCACCAGCTCCAGCATTTCCAGCGTCCGTGCCTTGACCTCCTCCTTGCTCATCTCGGGGTGGTGCAGCTCCGTCACCTCATCAATCTGGGCGCCGATGCGGAACACCGGGTTCAGGCTGGTCATAGGCTCCTGAAAGATCATGGAGATCTTGTTGCCCCGGAGCTTTTCCATAATGCTGTTGGGGGTATTGACGATATTCAGCGCCGTACCGTCCCCCTGATTGAAGCGGATCTCGCCGCCCACGGTCTGTCCGCTGGGGCGCTGGAGAAGCTGCATCAGGGAAAGGCTGGTGACGCTCTTACCGCAGCCGGACTCTCCCACCACGCCCACAGTGGAGTGCTTGGGAATACTGAAGTTTACGCCGTCCACGGCCTTCACTGTGCCTACATCGGAGAAGAAGTAGGTACACACATTGTCAAACTCCACCACATTGTTGGGATCCTTCATCTTAGTGGTGTACAGGTTCGGGTCTTTATTGGCGTTCGCCCGCTCCTTTTCCAGCTTTCTCGTCACCTGACGGTTAAATCTGGTAATCCGC
>CAJOOV010000143.1 GCA_905236265.1 uncultured Oscillospiraceae bacterium
CCGCTCCATCTACATCGGCGGCGGCACCCCCACCACCCTGACCGCTCCCCAGCTTGACCGCCTGCTCACCCATATCCGCTCCGCCTTCGACCTCTCCCGCCTGAGCGAGTTCACCGTGGAGGCGGGGCGGCCTGACACCATCACGGCGGAGAAGCTGGCAGTGCTGAAAGCGCAGGGCGTGGACAGAGTCTCCGTGAATCCCCAGAGTATGCGGGATGAGGTATTGCAGGCCATGGGGCGCAGCCACACGGCGCAGGACATCCTCACCGCCTATGACCTTGTGCGCACTTCCGGTCTTCAGGCCGTGAATATGGATCTGATCGCCGGTCTTCCCAAGGACACCCCTGAGGGCTTTCGCTATACGCTGGACAGGGTGCTTGCCCTTGCCCCGGAGAATATCACCGTCCACACGCTGGCGCTGAAAAAAGGCTCCCGCCTCATGATGGAGCAGCAGGGTCTCCCCTCCGGCGCAGAGGTGGCGCAGATGCTGGACTACGCATGGGCGGCGCTGCGGGAGGCGGGATACCGCCCCTATTACCTGTACCGCCAGAAGTATATGTCCGGGGCGCTGGAAAACATCGGCTGGTGCAGGCCGGGCTATGAAGGGCTTTACAATATCTGCATTATGGAGGAGCTGCACACCATTGTGGCGCTGGGGGCGGGCGGCTCCACCAAGCTCACCGACCCCCGGACAGGCAAAATCCTGCGCATTACCAACCCCAAGTACCCATATGAATATATTGAGCGCATTGATGCAATCTGCGAGGAAAAACGTCCCCTGACGGCATTTCAGCGCAGTCTCACCGGACAAAACGAAAAAGGAGGCTGACATCATGGCATACCTGCTCACAGAGATCAACCGGAGAGCCTATGTAGACCCTGCGGGCTTCATCGCCCAGAGCGATGAGGACTTCCACCGCCATGTGGTGCAGGCGGCGGAGCGAATACTGGAAAACCGCCACAAAAGCCCCATTGTGCTCCTCTCCGGCCCCTCCGGCTCCGGCAAGACCACCACGGCGCTGAAAATCGAGGAGGAGCTGGAGCGCCGGGGCATTATGACCCACGCCATTGCGCTGGACAACTATTTTCTCACCCCCGACCTTGTCAACGGCCCCAAGACCCCGGATGGCAGCTATGACTATGAAAGCCCGGCGTGTCTGGACATGGAGCTGCTCCACCGGCACTTCTCCGCACTGGAACGGGGAGAGCAGATCGTGGTGCCGGAGTATGACTTTGCCCGCCAGCGCCGCCGGGAGAGCCGGGGCACGCTGCTGAAGCTGGGGAAGGACGAAATCGCCGTCTTTGAGGGAATCCACGCCCTGAATGACGCACTGGCAGGACACCACTCCGATGCCTTCAAGGTCTATATCTCCGCCCGCTCCAATGTGCTGCGGCTGAACCGGGTGATCTTCAAGGGTACATGGATGCGGCTGACCCGCCGTGCGGTGCGGGATTATAACTTCCGGGGCAACAGCGTGGAGAACACCCTCGCCATGTGGGATAATGTGCGCAGAGGGGAGAAGCTCTACATCTCCCCCTATAAAGACCGGGCGGATCTCATGTTCGACTCCTCCCTGCCCTACGAGGTAAACGTGCTGCGCAAGTACGCCCAGCCCATGTTTGAGGCGATTCCCAAAGAGAACGTGCGCCGGAATGAGATTCTGCACATGATCTGGGCCTTTGACCGCTTTGTCCCCATCCGGGATGAGCTGGTTTCAAGGGATTCCCTCATCCGGGAGTTCATCGGCGGGGGACGGTTTAACCGGCACTGATACCGGCAATTCCCCGCCGCCTCCGGGGCGGAGCGTCCAGCTGCGTCCTCCCCCCTCTTTACCTTTTCCGATTTTGTGATATACTAAAAGCGCTGTCGGTTCGGCAGCGCTTTTCCCATTTGATACGGATTGATCTTTTCTGACAAAGGAGACTGTTGCATTATGGCTGACGCCTGCACCCACGACTGTTCCACCTGCGGCAGCAACTGCCCCTCCCGGAACAACCCCGAAAGCCTGAAGGCTCCCTCCAATCCCGCCTCCCATGTGCGCCACGTCATTGCAGTGGTCAGCGGCAAGGGCGGCGTGGGCAAGAGCATGGTCACCTCCTCTCTTGCCGTCGCCCTGTCCCGGCTGGGCAAGCGGGTGGGCATTCTGGACGCCGACATCACCGGCCCCTCCATCCCCAAGAGCTTCGGCCTTTCCGGCCCGGTCTACTCCGACGGAGAGCTGATGATCCCCCCTGAGACGGCGGGGGGGATCCGGGTCATGAGCCTGAACCTCCTCTCTCCCAACGAGACGGACCCTGTCATCTGGCGGGGCAGCCTGATCTCCGGCTGTGTGAAGCAGTTCTGGACGGAGACGAAGTGGGGCGAGCTGGACTACCTGCTCATTGACATGCCCCCCGGAACGGGAGATGTGCCCCTCACCGTGTTCCAGTCCCTGCCTGTAGAGGGGATTGTGGTGGTCACCTCCCCCCAGGATTTGGTGAGTATGATCGTCACCAAGGCGCTGAACATGGCAAAAATGATGAACGTGCCTGTGCTGGGACTGGTGGAGAATTTCAGCTACTTCCAGTGCCCCGACTGCGGCAAGCGCCATGCCATCTTCGGAGAGAGCCGGATTGCCGAGGTGGCCGCCGAGAACAAGGTCATTGTTCTGGCGCAGCTTCCCATCAACCCCGCCCTCGCCGCCGCCTGCGATGCAGGCACCATTGAGGCGCAGGGCGGCGCAGGGCTGGCGGAGGCTGCGGCCTATCTTGCCGGACAACTGAACTGACTTCCCCCCATTCCATCAGAGAGGAGCGCCCCATGCACGAAAACCACGAGAAGCTGGACCGCATCGGGCGCTCCATTCTCGCCTCCGCCCGCAACGAGCTGTATCTGAATATGCGCTTTCTGGACGTGGCGCTCTCCGGGCTGGATTACGCCATGAACCTGAATACCCCCACCATCGGCACCGACGGTGAGCGCATCCAGTTCAATCCCCGGCTGCTCATCGACCTGTACCGTCAGGACACTGTGCTGCTGAACCGGGTCTATCTCCACATGCTCCTCCACTGCCTCCTCCGCCACCCCCTCCAGGGGGAGGGGCGGGAGCAGGAGCTCTGGGGGCTGGCCTGTGACATCGCCGTGGAGTCCGTGCTGGACTCCATGGACAGCCGCTGTGTGAAGCTGCTCTCCTCTGCCCTGCGGGAGGATACCTACGCTGACCTGGCCCAGTCCATGCCCGTGCTCACTGCCGAGGCGATCTACCGCCGCCTGACAGAGCAGACGCCGGATTTTGATACCGAGACGGCGCTGATACAGGAGTTTCACCGGGACGACCACCGCTTCTGGCGCTCCGGCGAGGGAGACGACACCCAAAACGGTCAGGGACAGGAGGGCAGGCAGCGGGAGGCAATGGAACAGAAGTGGCAGCAGCTCAGCCAGAAAACCCAGACCGGCATGGAGACCTTTTTCGCCCGCTGGGGCGATCAGGCAGGCAGTCTGCTGAAGCTGCTCACCATTGAGAACCGGGAGCGGTATCACTATGCTGATTTCCTCCGGCGCTTTGTCTCCCTGCGGGAGGAGATGCGGGTGGATACGGACAGCTTTGACTATGCCTACTACGCCCTTGGGCTGCAGCTCTACGGGGACACCCCCCTCATTGAGCCGCTGGAATACCGGGAACGGCGGAGGATACGGGATTTTGTCATTGTCATCGACACCTCCCAGTCCTGCGCCGAGGGCGCCGTTGAGCGTTTTCTGGAGGAGACCCGCAGCGTCCTTTGCACTGAGGGACTGTTTTTCGCAGACGCCAGAATACACATCATTCAGGCGGATGCAGGGGTACAGTCGGACATCGTTGTGAGCAGCGCAGAGGAGTTTTCCCGCTTCTGCGACGGCTTTGAGGTGAAAGGCTTCGGCGGAACGGATTTCCGCCCCGCCTTTGCCTATGTGGACGCACTGCGGGAGCGGGGCGCACTGTCCCACCTGCGGGGGCTGCTGTATTTTACCGACGGCTTTGGCACGTTTCCCGCAAAAAAGCCGGACTATGAGACCGCCTTTGTCTTTTTCCGGGAGGATTACACTGCGCCGCAGGTGCCCCCATGGGCAATCAGAATCGTTCTGGGGGCGGAGGAGCTGGGCACAGAACACACAGGGGAGGTATCCCAATGACAATCAAAGAGGCAAAGCAGCAGCTCATTCATACGGTAAGAGCCTATCTCGCCCGTGACGAATACGGGAGCTGGGCAGTGCCGGTGCTGTCCCAGCGCCCCATTCTGCTGATGGGGCCTCCGGGCGTGGGCAAGACCGCCATTGCCCAGCAGGCGGCGCAGGAGTGCGGCGTGGCGCTGGTGAGCTATACCATCACCCACCACACCCGGCAGTCCGCCATCGGGCTGCCCAGTATCCGCACGGCCACCTTCCGGGAGGAATCCTTTCAGGTCACGGAGTACACCATGAGCGAGATCATCGCCAGCGTCTACCGGGCTATGGAGGATACCGGACTGGAGCAGGGCATTCTCTTTCTGGACGAGGTGAACTGTGTCTCCGAGACGCTGGCTCCCGCCATGCTGCAGTTCTTACAGTGCAAAACCTTCGGCTCCCACCGCCTGCCGGAGGGCTGGATTATTGTGGCCGCCGGAAATCCCCCGGAGTATAACCGCTCCGTGCGGGAGTTTGACCTTGTCACGCTGGACAGGGTGCGGCGGATTGACGTGGAGGCCGCCTACCAGCCATGGAAGGAGTACGCCTATCTCCGTCAGGTTCACCCGGCAGTGCTGGCCTATCTGGAGCTGAAGCCCCAGCACTTTTACCGGCTGGAGACCACGGTGGACGGAAAGCAGTTCGCCACTGCCCGCGGCTGGGAGGATCTCTCCCGGCTGATCTCCGCCCATGAGCAATTGGGTCTCGGCGTGGACGAGGCGCTGGTGAGACAGTATATCCAGCACCCGGTGATCGCCAAGGACTTTGCCAGCTATTACGACCTGTACTTAAAGTACCGCTCGGACTACGATGTGGAGTCCATTCTGGCAGGACATCTCCCGGAGCAGACAGTCAACCGCCTGCGCATGGCTCCCTTTGACGAGCGCCTCTCCGCCGTGTCCCTTGTGCTGGATGCCCTGTACCGCTCCTTCCGGGAGGCCAACGAAGAGGACGCCTATGTCACCGCCCTGCACCAGCGTCTGCGCTCCCTCATGCCCGCCTTGGAGGCCGGGGACAGCGTCCGGGACTGCTTCGGGCAATCCCTCTCCGCTGTGGACGCCCTGCGCCGGGAGAGACAGCGCAGCAGACTGATTACCAGCGAGGAGGAGCGCAGGCTGAACCGGCTCTCCTCCGCTTTGGAGGCTTTGCAGCGGGAGCTGCTTCACAGTGACCTTCAGGGAACCGATGCCGCTGCAAAGGTGCGGGAGCGGTTCAGAGCGGCGGTAGAGCGCCGCAGGGCGTGCATTGAAACCGGCTCACTCCGGCTGGAGCGTGCCTTTTCCCTCATCGACGCCGCCTTCGGTGAGGGTCAGGAGCTGGTGATCTTCCTCACCGAGCTGACCATGAACCCCTACTCCATGAAATTCCTCTCCGACAACGGCAGCGAGACCTTCGCCTCCTACAGCCGCACCCTTCTGCTGGGCGGAGAGCGGAAGGCGCTGCTGGAGGAGCTGGACAGGCTGGAATCATAACGGACGGGCAACGACCCTCTCCTGCGCCGGAGAGGGTCTTATCGCTTTCAATTCTGTCATCTCTTTTCTAAATCACTCTTGATTTTTTCGTTTTCATATGTATAATATGACATAGCATAGATTAGGATGCTCTTTTTTCTGTGTCAGGAGCGTTTTGGAAAGGAATGGAGATTATGAAGCAACTGCCTGTCATTACGATCAGCCGTCAGTCCGGCAGTCAGGGACGGGAGGCGGGACACCTGCTGGCGCAGCAGCTGGGTATCCCCTGTTATGACTATGAGATTCTCAACCGTGCCGCAAAGGAGAGCGGGATTGCCCCGGAGCTGTTTGAGCAGGAGGAGCGGCGGGCTGCGCAGGTGCTGGAGCGCCTGAAGTCCGGTCAGAGCGCCCAGATGGAGACTGTCAGCATTGAGGCCTTTCAGGCGCAGGCCAAGATCATTGAGACGATGGCCGCAAGGGGGCCCTGCATTATCGTGGGGCGCTGTGCGGACACGGTGCTGCGGGATAACCCCAACGTGGTTCACATCTTTATCTACGCCTCTCTGGAGCGGCGTATTGAAAACACCATGAAAAAGCGGTTTGTCAACCGGCATATCGCCAAGGTGATGGTGGATCGCATTGACCGGGGACGCAGCGCCTACCACAGCCTGTTCTCCCACCACGTCTGGGGAGATACCAGCGCCTATGACCTTTGCGTGTGTACCGATAAGCTCACCCCAGCGGAGACCGCAAACGTCATCCGGGCCTTTCTGGAAGCCAGAGAGCATGAAGCCCTGTAACGACAATCTTTGCTGATGGAGGATTTAAGATGAATAAACTGCCCTTCTCACTGCTCTCGGAAGAGCACTACGACGAACAAATGGATCAGGTTGCCCTGCGGCTGGAGCAGTGCCGCCAGTCCACCGGAACCAGCGCCCGAAAGGATGATCTGGGCATCTACTGGGAGTTTTACGCTCCGGATGAGGGCTGCAGCAAGGTCATTTTCATCAGCCACGGGTTCACGGAGTCTACGCTGGAATACTCTGAGCTGATTTACTACTTCCTGCGCACGGGCTACGGCGTGTTTGTGTGCGACCACATGGGGCACGGCAAGAGCTACCGGCTGGTGCAGGAGACATGGCTGACCCACATCACCTCCTTCTCCGATTACATCAAGGATATGCACTACCTGATCGAGCATGTGGTCGTCCCCATGACGCAGGGAATGCGCCGCTATCTCTACGGCCACTCCATGGGCGGCGCTATTGCCATCCTGTATCTGGAGGAGCATCCCGGCATCTTTGAAAAATGCGTTCTCTCCTCCCCCATGGTCTCCCCCTCCTCCGGGGATATTCCGGAGTTTCTGGGGGGTGCGCTGGCCAGCTTCATGTGTATGCTGGGTCAGGGGGAGAAGCCCATTATGATCCAGAAGCCCTTTGACGGGGAGGATCACTGGGAGGACAACAACTGCACCACCTCCAAAGCCCGCTACCTCTGGTATCTCAACTGCCAGAAGCAGGACATCAACCTGCAAAACTCCGCTGCCACCTATAGCTGGGCAAAGGAGGCGGCCAATGTGCAATACCCCATTCTGGCGCAGGCGTACTCTGTCCAGATTCCGGTGCTGCTCTGTCAGGCAGGTCTTGACACGCTGGTCAATCTCCCCCCGCAGGATGATTTGGTGCGGCTGCTGCCTCAGGGCAGGAAGATTCTCTATCCCGAGGCCAAGCATGAGATTTACCGCAGCACCAACGACACACTGGAACGCTTCCTGCTGGATATTCTCAGCTTCTGGGAGGAATGAAGCCTGCAGAAGCCCCTATGATAAGAGAAAGCGCCTTCCCAAAGGGGAAGGCGCTCTTTACGTCTGTGCATCTATTTCGGATTATCTCACCCGGCAGATTGCGGATGCTGTTGCGCCGTCCGGGCCGGTGGCAGTGATGGTGGCAGAGCCGGCACCCACAGCAGTGACAATACCGTTGGCGACTGTGGCGACCTCCTCGTTGGAGGAAGTCCAAGTGACCTGATCGGCATTGTCCCGCATGAGCTGGTGGCGCTCGCCCACGTTCAGCGTGAAGTCCTCCCGGTTCAGGGAAATCTCCACATGCCCGCCGGTCTGCTCAGCCGTATCGGTTTCCCCGGTCTGCTCCGTCTCGCCGTCGGTGTTCTCTGTCTCCCCGTCTGTGCCTTCCGCCTCCTCCTGCACTTCGTTCGCCACGCAGTCGATATGGCAGGTAGCGTAGGGCGCATCAGAGCCGTCCGCAGGCTTTACGCCCACCTGCACCGCAACGGCACAGCTTCCCGGCCCGACATATTCCACCTGAGCGGTATTGGGGCCGAGAACGTCCAGCTTGATGACCTGCTGGTTCTTGTCGCTGGATGCCCATGCCAGCAGTCCGCCCCAGTTCTCCACGTCCAGCGTGGCAGTGAGTACCTTCTTCTCTCCCTCATGGAGGGTGAGGCTGTCCGCATCAAGGGTGACGGAGGTGGGATCAGGCATCTGCGTCTGCGCCTGTTCTGCGGCGGTATCGTCCTCTGGCATCTGGATCGGATCCTCCGAGGCATCCGGTATCATGCCCAGAATATTGGAGACAACAGGCACATGGGACAGATCAGGCAGATCCCATCCCAGAGATGGCCCAAAGATGTAAACCATTTTCACACCCAGAACCAGAGCGACCACGATCAGAATGACCACCACCAGCGTCAGGATGCGGTTGAGCACCGGGTGCTGGCGTTTTGGCTCGTCGTCCACAATGGTGGGCATACGGTCTGTATCCCGCTGGGCGGGACGGGCGGGCTGGAAGGACTGGGACTGGGACAGGTTGAACCCCGTGCGTATTTCCTCCCCGCTGTTCTCGCCGTCCTGCTCCTCCTTCGTCTGCTGTTGGGCAAAGTGGGTGGCCGCCGCCTGATACTCGTTTTCGCTCTCCTCCATCTTGGGGAAGACAATCGTTGCGTGCCTGGAGGAATCACTGTCCCCTGCCGGAGGCTCTGCGCTGGGCTGCTGCACGTTTTGATTGGGATTGATCCTGCTTCTCGGCTGCTGCAGGGCACTGCGTCTGGGCGGCTCCTGAAGGGTACGGTTCGGGGCAGAGGTGGTATTGAATTCCACGCCTGCAATAGAGCGGAGGATTTCATCAATGACAGCGTCATCCACCCTCACATTGCTGGAACTGTTGGTATATTGAAACTGGCTTGACGTTCCGGCGGTTGGATTTGAATCATTCTGCGCCGGTCTGTTTCCGGCAAGGCGTCTCCCGCCCCTGGGTGCATTGGCCATGGTGGAACATCCTTTCTGATTATCTCATATCGAAAAAGGCACTGCCTCTATAATCTTGTGATGCTCCTTAATGATACCGCTCTTTCTCCTTTCCGTCAACACCCGCATTTGAAATTCCGTCATTTTCGACAAGACCGCCGGGAATTCCATTTGCCTTTTCAGTGGGAATGGGATATACTGAAGCGTAAAGCGATTTTTACAGGTATCAGGAGGCACCTACATGGAAAAGCTGCAATATCTCATCCCCTGTCTGCTGGGTCTGGAGCGGCTGGTGGCGGAGGAGCTGAAGCGTCTGGGCATGGAGGAGGTTCATGCGGAAAACGGCAGGGTGTTCTGTCAGGGAACCGCCGCCGACCTGCCCCGGCTGAATATCAATCTCCGCTGCGGCGCCCGTGTGCTGCTGGTGCTCTCCTCCTTCCGGGCGGAGAGCTTTGAGGAGCTGTTTCAGGGGACGCTGGCAGTACACTGGGAGGAGATCATTCCCAGAGACGGGGAATGCCCGGTAAAGGGCTACTCCATCGACTCCCGGCTCCACTCCGTCCCCGCCTGCCAGTCCATCGTGAAAAAGGCCGTCTCCCAGCGCCTTGGCACGGCCTACGGGGTGGAGTGGCTGCCTGAGGACGGGGCGAGGTATCAGGTGCAGTTTTCCATCTTCAAGGATCAGGTTCACCTTTGTCTGGACACCTCCGGTCAGGGACTGTACAAGCGGGGCTACCGTGCCGTGGGCGTGGAAGCGCC
>CAJOOV010000144.1 GCA_905236265.1 uncultured Oscillospiraceae bacterium
GCAAGGCTGGATGCGCTGCTGGAGCGCACACGGCGGACGATCCCCCTTTTCCGACTGATGCAGGAGGACGACATTGACCGGCGGCTCTCCCCCGCAGAGGGAAGGGACAGCCTGTTCATCACCACAGGCTGCATCAAAAAGGGAGAGGAAAAGCCGGTCTGGGAGCTGATTGCGGAGAGCTGGAGCCAGCCGGAGAACCACAGCGTGATTCTGGAGGGTGCCTGCGGCGTGGGCAAGACCCTGACGCTGCTCAGTCCCGCTTTACCTCAGGGCACGCCGCCCTGCCCGGCGCTGTATGTCCCCCTGTATGAGCTGGTGGACGAAAACGGGCTGTGTCTGGAGCTGGACGAGTATTTCCGGCGCAGGCTGCCTGCGCTGAAGGACGGTATCAGCGCCCTTGCCCGGCGGCCATGGCAGCAGGGGCCGTCCCTGCTGCTGCTGCTGGACGGGTTTGACGAGATTCCCCAGCGGTACTGCCTGCCTGTCATCCGTCAGCTCAACGAGTGGCGGGAAAACCGCACCGGCGTGCAGTATATTGCCGTGGCCCATCCCATGGATGCGCTGGACCTTTCCGCAGAGCTGGCGGGCAATCCCCTGCGCATCAGGCTCAACCCCCTGAACAGCGAGGCGGTGGAGCGCTATCTGAGAGAGAGGGGCTGCCCGGTGCCTCCGGCGGAGAGCCCGGCTTGGGAGGTGCTGCGCCTGATGCTGCCTCTGGTGCTGTACGCCAAGACAGAGGTGCTGGAGGGGCAGACAGTCTCCGGCTACCGGCTGGCGATGATGGAGCCGGTCAGCCGGGGCGCACTCATCTGGAACTATCTGCAAAGGGAGCTGCTGCGCAGGGAGTCAGAGGAGTGGGTGCTGCGCTGCGCCGTGGCTTGCCAGTATATCCTCCCCTATGTAGCCTACTGGATGGCAGTGCAGCGGCAGCTTGCACTGGGGCGGGAACGGCTGAAGGAGCTGATCCACACTGCCATGGAACAGTTCCAGCCGCTCAACCACCCCCTCTGCCTGCGCTCGGTTTTTGTGCAGTATTATGCCCGCCATAAGCGCTATCCCGATGTCTCCGGGGTGAACTGGGCAGAGCTGATTCTCAATGACCTTGACCTGCTGGTTCCCGGACGGGAGGGGGCGCAGAGCTATGAGTTCATTCACCAGAGCTTCCGGGATGCGTTGGCTGGGATGTATCTCAGCGGACAGGCAGAGCTGGTGACACAGGGGACGATCCCGGCGCTGTGGAGGCAATCCCAGCTGCCCGGCATTATGGATTATGCGGCAGAGCTGATGGAGGAGGAGACGGCTGAAGCGCTCTGGCAGGTTCTGAAAGCACAGAATCCGGTAGACCGGGCGTCGCTCTATGTCCAGATGGAGCTGCAGCAGCGCAGACGGGGGAAGGATCTCTCCGATCTGGACTTCTCCGGCATGGATTTGAGAGACATCAGCCTTGCACGCTACGGCAGGGGGCTGTTTCAAAAGCCTGAGTGCGCAAGAAATACAAAAATCAACCAGATGACCCTGCGGGGCGTGGGACACTGCTTCACCGTAAGCTGTGTCACCACGCTGGCAGACGGGAGAATCGTCAGCGGCTCGTGGGACGACACCCTGCGGGTTTGGGACAGCAATACCGGGGAGTGCCTGCAGGTGCTGGAAGGGCATACCGATTCCGTGAGCTGTGTGGCTGTGCTGAAGGACGGACGGCTGGTCAGCGGCGCATGGGACAACACCCTGCGCCTGTGGAATCCGGAAACCGGGGAATGCCTGCGCACGATGACAGAGCATACCGATTGGGTGAGGTGTGTCGCAGAGCTGGACGACGGACGGCTGGTCACCGGCTCAGACGACAACACCCTGCGGGTCTGGAATACGGAGACGGAGGAGTGCCTGCAGGTTTTGCAGGGACATACCCGCTCTGTCAACTGCATCGGCAGGATGGGAGACGGACGGCTGGTCAGCGGCTCCGGGGACAGGTCTCTTCGTGTCTGGGATTTGAAGACCGGGGAGAGCCTGCTTCTCATAGGGCATTCCGGCGTAGTCAACTGCGTGAGCGTGCTCAGTGACGGCAGAATCGTCAGCGGCTCGGATGACCGCACCCTGCGGGTCTGGAATCCGGAGACGGGGGAGAGCCTGAAGCTGAGCGGGCATACCGGAGCCGTAAGCTGCGTCACTGTTCTCAACGACGGGCGAATCGCCAGCGGCTCCAGAGATAACACCATCCGCATCTGGAACCCGGACACCGGGAAATGCCTGCGGGTTCTGACGGGGCACACCAACTGGGTGAACTGCATCACCGTCCTCCGGGACGGAAGCCTCATCAGTGGGTCGTTTGACAACACCCTGAGAATCTGGTCGGTGAACAGCGGGACATGCCTTCGTGTGCTGGGACAGCTGAAGCTGTTTGTCAATACCATTACCTCCCTCACCCAGGAGCGCTTCACCACCGGACAGGGGGACGGCACCCTGCGGGTCTGGGACAGGGAGCAGAAGCGCTGCCTTCAGGTGCTGGGCGGCCATGTAGGCTCTTTGAACTGTGTGGCCGTGCTGGGAGACGGCAGACTGGTGAACGGACTGGATGACAATACCCTTCAGGTGTGGAACCCGGACACCAGAAAGAATCTGGAGCTCATCGGCCACAGCGACTGGGTGAGCTGCGTCACCATGCTGGACGACGGACGGCTGGTCAGCGGCTCCTCTGACAGAACCCTGCGGGTTTGGAACCCCCACACAGGGGACTGCCTGCGGGTTCTGACAGGGCATACGGACTGGGTGAACTGCGTCACCGTGCTGAATAACGGCTGGCTGGCCAGCGGGTCACGGGACAACACCCTGCGCATCTGGGACCCGGACACAGGAGAGAGCCATGCCCTGAGAGGCCACACAGACTGGGTGCGGTGCGTGGGTGTGCTGGAGGACGGTCTGCTGGTCAGCGGCTCCAATGACAACACCATCCGGCTCTGGGACCCGGACACCGGGGACTGCCTTCGGGTACTGACCGGGCATACCGATTCGGTGAAAACCCTGATTGCGCTGGACAATGGGCATATCCTCAGCGGCTCCAATGACGGCACACTCCGGGTGTGGGATGTTGATGCGGGCGTGTGCGCACAGGTCATCCCCCTGACGGAGATTGACGTGACCCACATGGATTTGAGCCTTGCCGTGATTGACCAGGAGACGGCAAGAATCCTCTGGCAAAATGGCGCAAGAGTGCCGGAGGAGATGGAATAAACCGGGGGCAAAGAGAGAGGGAAAGGGTTGCCCCCTCCCGGCAGCCCGGTATAAAGCAGCCGCAGCCCTTTGACCGGGCATCCTGCGGCGGGAAGAGGTCGTTTGCTTCATGGCAGACGGCCTCTTTTGCTGTGTCCGCCGCTGCTGCTGCGTTTAAAGGGAGAGAGAATGACAAAATGTGCCTTCGCAGGCGCTTTTTTCCCGGTGAGGTAGATTTTTTGCAGGTATGTGATATAATGGAAGGGCAATTGTGCGGGGCAGGGAAACGGCGTATGCCGTGAGGCGCACAGGGAAGGAAAAGCGTGCATACATGACGGAGTGGGGCTTGAAAAAAGCAAAACCCTCACAGATGGGAGAGGGGACTTCTGCGTGTATATGCTTCACCGCCGGAGCAGGGAAGCCAAGGGTGAAACGAACCGGTCTCCGGCCAATGAGAGGATGGTGCTCAGCCATGTATCAACGAAAAAAAGACAGCTTCAGAAGGGTGTTCAGCCTTCTGCTTTGCGCCCTGACGGTGCTTCTGCTTGCCGTGCCGGCTGCGGCGTCCGCCGATGAGACGGACGGACAGCCTCTGACGGTGGGCGTACCGGTGAACCGCTGCCCGCTGTTCTATCTGGACGAGGACTCAGGGGAGATTCAGGGCATCGGCGTGGAGCTGATGCGCAATGTCGCCGAAAAGGCGGGATATACAGCCACCTTCCGTGTCATTCAGGAGGAGACGCTGAAGCAGGCGCTGGATGCGGATACATACGATGTCATTATGCCCTTCGGCAGTGCCATCACCAGCGCCTCAGGGCAGCAGAGCATTGTCACGGAGAACCTCATGCAGACCCCCTTTGCCTTTGTCACCAGAGAGAACAGCACGCTGCCTCCCATGGACAGGCTCCGGGTGGGTATGCTCCGCTCCCTTGGCGGTGCCATTGAGACGCTGCACCAGCTCTTCCCCGGTATGGAGATTATGGAGTATGACACCATGGCGGAGAGCGTGAAGGCTCTTCGCAGGGGAGAGGTGGACGCTCTGCTGCATAATTCCTACATCTGGAGCTATGTGCTGCAAAAGCCCTCCTATCAGGACTTGGCGGTGCAGCCGTCCAAGGTGTTCTCCATGGACTTCCGGGTGGGAACGCTGGATACGCCCAAGGGGCGCTCCATTGTACAGCGGCTGAACGAAGGGGTTGCCGCACTAGACGACATCCAGCGTCAGGCGATTATTCTGGACTACACCTCCCGGAGACTGTACCGCTATGACATCTCCGACTATCTCTATCAATACGGACTGGTGCTGCTTCTGGGCGTGCTGTTGTTCGTGGCGCTGATTGTGATCGCCGTGCAGCAGATTCGTGATCTGCGCCGGGAGCAGGAGGAGAAGCTGCGGCAGATGATGGATCATGACCCGCTCACCGGCGTTCTGAGCATGAACGGTTTCCGGAAACGGGTGGAGGAGCTGCTGCATGAGCACCCGGAGGCACCCTACCTGCTGTTTTACAGCAATATCAGAGACTTCAAGTTCATCAATGACAGCTTGGGCAGAGCCGCCGGGGATGAGCTGCTGCGGTTTTGGGCGCAGAGAGCCATGGATACCCTGTCGGACAAGGAGGCCATGGGCAGAATTGCCGCAGACCACTTTGTGACGCTCCGCTATTCCGGGGGAGAGGAGCAGATTTGCAGGGATGAGAGAAACGTCGTCGAGCCGGTGAACCAGTTCTTCCTCCGTCAGGGGAAGGAGAACAGAGTCCAGATTTGCAGCGGCGTGTATGTGCTGACTCCGGAGGATTTTAAGAACATCGATGTGGACAGGATGCTGGATATGGCGCTGGTCGCAGAGAAGAGAGCGCTGGAGAGCAGGCAGAGCAGCTTCGAGTTCTACAACCCGGAGCAGTGGGACAGGGGAAAGAGAATCGCAAATATCGTCAACTATCTCCCCGCTGCGCTGGATTCGGGAGACATTCAGGTCTGGTATCAGCCTCAGGTGAACTACAACACAGGCAGGGTCATCGGCGCAGAGGCGCTGTGCCGCTGGGATCACTCCAAGCTGGGCTGGCTGCAGCCGGCGGGCTTTATTGCCACGCTGGAGGAGGCGGGGCTGATTTATGATTTGGATCGGTTCGTCTGGGAGAGGGTGTGTCAGGATCTGCACAGATGGAACGAGCAGGGACAGCGCAAAACCGTCTCCGTGAACGTATCCCGTGACGACATCCGGGAGGAGCGGGACATCCCTGAGGTCTTCCACCATTTGATTGAGACCTACAGCCTCACGGCAGACCAGCTCCACATCGAGATCACGGAAAGCGCCTATGCGGAGAATCCGGAGCTGCTCATCAGCACCACGCAGCAGCTGCAGGCGCTGGGCTTTCAGGTGGAGATGGACGATTTCGGCAGCGGCTATTCCTCCCTGCACATGCTCAAGGAGGTGCCGGTGAACCGGATTAAGCTGGATCTCCATTTCCTGACCTCCTCCGGCGACCCGGAGAAGAGCCGGATTATCGTCAGCGCCATGATCCAGATGGTAAATGAGCTGGGACTGGAGCTGATTGCCGAGGGCGTGGAAACCACAGAGCAGGCAGACTTCCTCCAGAGCAAAGGCGGCGGGGAGATGCAGGGCTATCTCTTCTACAAGCCTATGCCGGTGAATGAGTTTGAAAAAGTGGACGGGTTTTTCCACATAGAACCGTCCGCAAAGTAAGAAACATATAGAGGCGATAATAATGCTCGACGAGAACAAAAACAAAGAGGGCATGTCCCTTCGCACGATTCACTTCTGGCTGATTGTAGGCTCTGTGATTATCTGCGCACTGATGTTCTTTTCAACCTACCACCTGTTTTCCAGCTTCGAGCATCTGACAGAGACAGCGGAACAGCAGATCGAGCTGCGCAAGGCTGCCCGTGAGCTCATGGACGCATCGGACTACCTGACGGAAAAGGTGCAGCGCTTTGCGGTAGGGGGAGAGAGACAATATCTCACGGAGTATTTCGAGGAGGCCTTCGAGGAGAACCACCGGGAGGAGGCCATTGCAAAGATGTCTGCCGGAACAGGGGCGGAGGCTGCCCTTGAGAAGCTGCAGGCGGCCATGGACGGCTCCATGGCGCTGATGGAGCGGGAATACTATGCCATGAAGCTGGTGATTGAGGCAAAGGGCTATACCCAATACCCGGAGATTCTGGAATCTGTGACCCTCACCGGGGAGGATCAGGCGCTGGATGCGGAGGGGAAAATGCGCCGGGCGGTGGAAATGGTTCTGGATGATGAATACTATGAGCAAAAGGATGGAATCCGGGAGAACATGAGAGCCAGTCTGGAAGCGTTGGAGCGCATGGCCTATGACACGGACGCCTCCGCCCTTGCCTCTCTCAATGACGAGATGCTGCTGGTGCGCATTGTGATTGTGGTGCAGACGCTGGGGATTATCTTCATGGTCTGGCTGACCTCCTGCCTTGGCATCCACCCTGTTTTGAATGCGGTAGACCGCATCAAGGCGGACAGCCCCATCCCGGTGGTGGGGGCGAACGAATTCCGCTATCTGGCACGGGCCTATAACAAGATGTATGAGGTCTATAAGACCAGCGTGGAACATCTGAACTTCAAAGCCTCCCACGACGAGCTGACCGGGGCATACAACCGCTCAGGCTATGACCTGCTGCTGTCCACCATTGATCTCAGCACCACCTATATGATGCTCTTCGATCTGGACAACTTCAAAAGCATCAACGACCACTACGGCCATGAGACGGGAGACAAGGTTCTGGTGAAGCTGGTGCGGGTGCTGAAAAAACACTTCCGCTCCGACGACTATGTGTGCCGCATCGGCGGCGATGAATTTGTGGTCTTTATGGTTCACTCCACGGAGATTCAGAAGAACCTGATCGCCAGAAAGATTTCCAACATCAACGGGGACTTGATGAATACAGAGGACGGTCTGCCGCCCGCATCCGTCAGTGTGGGCATTGTCCATGGCTCTGCGGCGAAGGATGGGGAAAACCTCTTCGAGAAGACGGACGAAGCGATGTACGAGGCGAAGCGGGGCGGAAAAAAGACCTTTGTGTTCCATGGCGTATAAGCAGGGAATCCCTGAGAAATCAAAATGACAGGTAGTCTGAGGTGACGGTTTGATGGCTCATTTGAGAAAGCCAACCCTGATGCAGTTACAGGTTAGTCTGACGAAAAAGATTCTGATTACGGCGCTGAGTATGTCTGCGCTGATGGTGATTGTATACCTGTTCCATATCCCCAACCCCAATATGATTCTGATTGCGGGACTGGTACTCTGCTCCGCCCTGTTCGGCTTCGGGGGAGGGATTGTGGCAGCGTTGATTATGCTGGGTTATACGCTGTTCTTCTTCTCTGTGGAGCACAGCTTCACCCGCTTCACGCAGGAAAACCTGCAAAAGGTGGTGGTCTCCTTTGTGGGAATCGTGGCGGATATGCTGCTGGTCTGCCTTTTGAAGCAGTCGGAGGTGCAGGCCTTTGAACAAGTGGACATGCTGACGCAGGAGCTTCATCAGGAAAACGAAAACCTGTACCACATGTCCCTCACCGACGCCCTGACGGGAATCCGGAACCGGATGGCGCTGCGCCGGGCTTACGAGTCCTATCAGGGGCACGAGGTGGAGGTGATGATGCTGGACCTCAACGACTTCAAGATGATAAACGACACCTACGGCCACGATGCGGGAGACCGGGTGCTGAAGGAGGTGGGAAAACTACTTGCGGATACCTTCGGCGTGAACCACTGCTACCGCTACGGCGGGGACGAGTTTCTGGTGATCGTCCCGGATTTGACGCAGGAGGAATACCAGCGCAGGCTGGAGCACATTACCAACAATAAACCGGTGGTGGACGGGACGTTTCGAGCGGATTATTCCATCGGCTCGGTGCGGGCGGTGCTGAATGAGCCGGACGCACTGGAAAAGCTCATCACCGACTCTGACGAGCGGATGTACGAGACCAAGCGGGACAAAAAGAGCCAGCCGGTTTTTCAGCATGAGGCATTCCCCACGCAGGGAAAGGGTGCGGAGTACACGGTGAAGGAGATGCAGGCGTTTCTGAAGGAGATGTCTGAAAGGTACGACCTTGCCCGTGTGGTAGACCCGGTAGAGTGCCGGATCATCAACCTTCAGGACGATGGGAAAATCACCATGAACGAGAGCTGCTACGGGATTTGGAACGCCGGGCAGCGGTGCATCAACTGTTCCAGCGCCATCGCCTGCAAGACCGGATGCCATCAGGAGAAGGCGGAGCATTTTCAGGACAATGTGTACTTTATCCAGTCCAATCCGGTGAAGCTGAAGCTGGCCAACGGCAGCGCCTATGATGCGGTGGTGGAGCTGGTGAACGTGGAGCAGGAGAGCAGGCGGGAGGCCAACGACAGAGAGGCGGAGAATGTGGGCAGCAGGGCGGCCCACTACCTCGCCCATCACGACAGCCTGACCCATGTGCTCAATGCGGATGCCTTCTATGCGCTGTCCCGTGAGATGATGCAAAACAGCCCGGATACCCCGTGGGTGATGATTACCGGGAACATTATGAACTTCCGGCTGGTGAATACGCTCTTCGGCGTTTTGAAGGGAAATGAGGTGCTGGTCAAGACCGCCTCGCTGCTGCGGGAGATTTCGGAGGAGACAAAGGGTCTGTGCGGACGGCTGGGAGGAGACCAGTTCGGCCTTCTGGTTCCCCGGACGCAGTATCGGGAGGAGGCGCTGACGCAGGCGGCAAGAGAGCTTGCCCGGAGCTTCAGCAGCGGCATCTATACCTTTTGCATCCATTTCGGCGTCTACGAGGTGGAGGATGCCTCGGTTCCGGTCTCCGTGATGTGCGGCCGGGCAAACTCCGCCCTGCGCACGATTCGGGAGGATATGTCCCATGTGGTCGCCCATTTTAACGACACGATCCTGCGCAAGACCCTTTTGGAGCAGAAGGTGATCGGCAGCTTTGAGGATGCCCTGAGAGACGGGGAGTTCAAAATGTACCTGCAGCCTCTGGTGGAGGGGGACGGAAGCGTGATCGGCGCAGAGGCGCTGGCGAGGTGGCGCAGAGCCGACAATACCGTTGTCATGCCGGGGGACTTCATCGGCATTTTAGAGGGCGCCGGACTCATCCAGAAGCTGGATGTATACATCTGGGAGCTTGCGGTCAGGCAGCTCAGCGCCTGGAAGGGAACGGAGAGGGGGCATTTAGCCATCTCGGTGAATATGTCCGCCAAGGATTTCTTCAGTATCGACGTATATGATGTGCTGACAAAGCTGGTGGAGCAGTACGATGTGGACAGCAGGCTGCTGCGGCTGGAGATTACGGAGTCCGCCCTTCTGGTGGAGCCGGATAAGAGCGACGACATCGTATCCAGACTGCGCAGGCGGGGCTTCGTGGTGGAGATTGACGACTTCGGGAAGGGCTACTCCTCACTGAGCCTGCTGAAGAACATTCAGGCGGATGTGCTAAAGATTGATATGGGTTTTTTGCGGGAGATTCGGGACAAGGGACGCAGCAGAATTATCCTGAACTCCGTCATTGACCTTGCTGAGTCTCTGGGTATGGAGGTCATCACCGAGGGCGTGGAGACGCAGCAGCAGCTTCAGGCACTCTCCGAAATGGGCTGCGGCCTGTTTCAGGGTTACTATTTCTCCCGCCCGGTTCCGGTGGACGAATTTGAGAGAAAGTTTGCCGCAGCAGGATGAGCGATTCCGGTATACAGACAAACAGAAACGATCCCTGAACCAATGCAAGGCTGCGCTGACCCTGCATCGGTTCGGGGATGCTTTTTCTGCACAATTTGCCCTTGCGCAATGTCTCCCCCTTCCTCTCCCTGAATGCGCCGGTTTGGGGATAGACAAATAGAAAAGAGCGTGGTAGAATGAATAAAAATTGTCCGGCGGAAAGGGGGGAGCGAGGGTGAAATACCTACGGATATTGGCTGTTTTTGCCGTCATGGCGGCGCTGCTCACCTTCTCTTCCTCTGCTTCCGAGTATGGAAGGGCGGAGGCTGAGAGTGCGGTCAACTTTGACCATTCTCTGGATGCCTACACCCCAAAGAAGAATCACTACAATTTCTTCTTCACCTATAAGATTGTGCATCCATGGTGGGATGCAGTGGCGATGGGCATGGAGGA